>NZ_QKSU01000010.1:0-169449 GCF_003234665.1 Curtobacterium sp. MCLR17_059
ACATCTCCGAAGACGCCGCCGGCCTGCTGAACAAGACCTTCGGCACCGACGCCGTCAAGCGCGGCCTCCTCGTCGGCACCGCCACCATCACCGCACAGATCAAGTAACACCCCGCACCACCAGTCGGCCCGGACCACGCAGCAGCGTGGCCCGGGCCGACTTGCGTTGCACGACGTGCGTCGAGCGGTACCGGGCGTACCTGGCGGAACCGGGCATACCTGCTGGAACCGGGCGTACTGGGCGGAAACGGGCGTACCTGGCGAGTTCTTTCGACCAGGTACGCCCGTTCTTGCGAACCAACGCGCGCGCGATGGGAAAGAACGGGCGCACACGACGGACGGGAGGCCCAGTGCCAGCTGGCACCGGGCCTCCCGTCCGTCGTGTGGGTACGCCGGGCCAGCGGCCGCGGCCGTCGTCACGGGCTGGGCGACACCTCACGTGCTCACGTTCGCGTGGTCTGTCGCTCAGCGCGAAAGACAGCCCAGCCCGCAGCCGTGGACTGCGCGCAGGCAGACGGGAGGGCCCATCCGCCGGTTCCGCCGTCGCTCGCCAGCGGCACGACGGCCGTGCCGGGAGGGACGGTGCCAGCTGACACCGGGCCTCCCGTCCGTCCCATGGTGCGCCGGGCCGGCGGCCCCCACCGAGACTCGGCCCGCGGACAGGTTGCGGGTGCCGGGACGCGCGGTCTGTCCAGCGGAGCGAGGCTCGGCCAGCGACGGCGACGCGCGCAACGAGCAACGCCCCGACCGGACCGGTCGGGGCGTTGCTCGTGGTGGTGCCGATCAGCGGATGATCGAGATGTTGTCCGCCTGCGGGCCCTTCTTGCCGGGCCCGATCTCGTACTGCACGTGGTCGTCCTGGGCGAGCGGCCGGGAGCCGGTCGCCGCGACGATGCTGGAGAAGTGCGCGAACAGGTCTTGGGACCCGTCGTCGGGGTGGATGAAGCCGAACCCCTTGCTGTGGTCGAACCACTTGACGGTGCCCGTGGGCATGGCGGTCAGCACGGCGTCAGTGGATGCGCAGCTGCGCGACCATGGGGCACGCGAAGGGGTCGCGGGCGGCGAGTCCGACGCGGTTGAGGTACCGGACGACGATCCCGTACGAGCGCAACAGCGTCGTCTCGGTGTACGGCACGTCGAGGGTGTCGCAGTGGTCACGGACGAGCAGGCGGGCCTGCTTCAGCGCCGGACGCGGCATCGACGGGAACAGGTGGTGCTCGACCTGGTAGTTCAGCCCACCCATCAGGAACGACACCCACCAGCCGCCACGGATGTTGCGCGACGTGCGCACCTGGCGGGAGAAGAAGTCGACCTTCGCGTCGTGGGCGATCGTCGGCATGCCCTTGTGGTTCGGGGCGAACGAGGCACCCATCATCACGCCGAACACGGCCAGCTGCACCCCGAGGAACGCGCACGCCATCCCGAACGGCAGGAACCAGAACACCACCGTCAGGTAGATCGCGAAACGGGCAACGAGCAGGGCGCCTTCGATGAGGCGGTGCTTCTTGTCGGCCTTGGTGCCGTTGCCGGTGACGATGGACATCACGGCGTAGCGGTGCAGGTTCAGGCCCTCGAGCGTGAGGAGGGGGAAGAAGAGCCACCCCTGGAAGCGCATGAAGGTCTTCATCGCGCCACCCTTGACGGCGGCGGCGTCCTCCGGCAGGAACCGGATGCCGTCGGGGGCGATGTCCGGGTCCTTGCCGACGGTGTTCGGGTTGCCGTGGTGACGGGTGTGCTTGTTCATCCACCACGAGTAGCTGAGGCCCACGAGGAACGTGCCGAGCCAGCGGCCCGCGCGGTCGTTCCACTTCTGGGACTCGAACACCTGACGGTGCGCGGCTTCGTGCGACAGGAACGCGAACTGCGTGAACAGCACGCCCAGCGCACCGGCCACGATCAGCTGGAACCACGAGTCACCCAGGAACGCGAACGCGACCCAGGTGAGGGCGAGGCTGCCGACGAGTGCGCCGAACAGTGCCCAGTAGAAACCGGTACGACGGCGCAGGAGGCCGTTCTCCTTCACCTGCGCCAGGAGCGCGGAGTAGGTCGAGGTGCCCTTGCGGGCCCCCGTAGCGGGACGAGTGCGGGTGTAACCCGGAGCGAGCGGAGTGGTGGTCATGTGGACCGCCTTCCGGTACGGATCGGTCCTTCAACCGGTTCGAGGGAGTTCACGCGATTGCGCTTGCGGCGACCCTAGGGGCCGAACTTGCGTGTTCACCGTGGTGTCCAGAACACGTTGCGCAGTGCACGAACTCAGCCCGCGTGGCGCTCCGGACCGTCCGCGCACCGACCGGACGATGCGCGCAACGTCTGTCCCGGGTACTCCCCGAACCGACGGAAGTACGTGCCCGAGAACCGCCCCAGGTGCCGGAAGCCCCAGGCCATCGCGGCCTCGCTCACACTCGTCTCGTGCCGGCTGCTGGACTCCAGTGCCGCGCGCACCCGATCGAGCCGCATCCGCAGCAGGAACGTCATCGGCGAGACCCCGTGTTCCCGCATGAACGCCGTCTGCAGGGTCCGCGGACTCACGCCCACGGCGTTGCAGATGTCGGCCAGGCACAACATCTGCTCGCAGTGTCCGTCGAGGTAGGCCTCGGCGAGCTCGACCGTCGACGGCGTCACCGCGCGGCGGAGGACCGCGGGCGTCCGCACGCCGAAGGCTCCGAGGACGGCCTCGACCAGCGCGACCTGCGCACCGGTCCGGGCACCGGACGTGAACCCGTCGCGCGTCGCGGTGACGGCCACCTGCTCGACGCACCGGCGCAGGTGTTCGAGGGCCGCGACGGCGGGCTCAGCACCCCGCGTCGGCAGTTCGGACGCTGCTCCCAGCGACGAGCGCACCTGGTCGAGGAGCGACCGGTCGATGCTCACGAGCTGCAGCGTGCCCTTCGGGGCGCGCACCGAGAACTCCCCGGACGTCGGCATCAGGACGGGCATGCCCGGGCGGGTCTCGAGGACGACGCCGTCCTCGACGGCGATGCGGACACCTCCGGTGCTCGACCACCCGACGACGATGCGGTCGATGGGCTCGAAGACCCCGGAGAAGCCGGAGGTCGCCGACGCCGTGACGAGGCTCACGCAACCGTCCCGTCGGGTCCGGTAGCGGAACCGGAACGGCAGCCGGAAGGCGTCGTCCTCGACGTCGAAGCGCACGTCACGGCCGTGCCCGGCCTGGGCGAGCACGCGTGCGGCGAAGGCCCGGTCGGTACCGGATCGTTCGGTGCGGCGTCGCTGCGCGTCGATCCTCGCGGTGACGGTCCGGGCGGCGTCGATCCCGTGGACCGCGGTCAGCACGGTGCCTCGTCGAAGCGCTGTCCGCAGCGGTGTTCGAACCAGGCGCGGGCGTCCTGCAGGCTCGCTCGCCGGTCGTGCTCGTGCAGCGCCGCCATGAGCGTGCAGTCGAACCCGTCCACCGTGCGCTCGATGAAGCCGAGCAGCATGTCGGGATCCCCCCATGCAGCTGCGGCGTCGACCACCCGCCAGCACCCGGCGTCGACCGGCTGGACGCGGATGTCCGTCGGGTCCGTCGCGGCGAGCGCACGGATCCGATCGGTGTGGACGACCTGCTGCCAGACGGCGGCCTCGGTCATCACGGTCGTGGATCCCTGGCGGTGTCCCATCGCGCCCTCCCTGTCGGTTCGATGTGGCGCATCACTTCGACCGCGATGCCCGAGACACTTTCAGTATCGACAGGACGATTCCGGTCATGTCAGGGGTTGACTTCGTACCGCGCAAGGTGGATCATCCGTCGCCTCGATCGGTGCCCTGGGAGCGCGCCATCGGCGGGTCCCGTACGGTCGGCGCATGAGCGACGGGAGCAGCGCGACCCAGGACGGCCCGCCCCGACTCTCGCGTGCGGTCCGGGATGCGATGCGGTTCGTCCACGAGCAGGCTGCGACCCACATCACCGTCGCCGACGTCGCCGCGGCCGTGCAGCTGTCGCCGCGGAGCCTGCAGAAGCGGTTCCAGGCCGAGATCGGGCAGTCCCCCGGAACCTTCCTGCGCGCCGTGCGCCTGGAGGGTGTCCGTCGCGACCTGCAGGAAGCCTCCGGGGCGCCGGACCGGCGGACGATCGCCGAGATCGCCGAACGCTGGCAGTTCAGCAACGCGGGCCGGATGGCTGCGGCGTTCCGTGCGGCGTACGGCATCGCGCCCTCGTCGGCGCTGCGGTCCTTCGTTCCCGAGGACGACGAGGACGGCGCACCGAGCCTGTCGGACCGGAACCAGCGGCGCTTCCGCCTGGTGCTCGACTGCGAGGTCGACGTCGACGACGCGAAGGCGGTGCTCGCCGGTGCCCTGCAACGCGCCGGCGCCGGTCCGTGGCGGGACTACCGGCCGGACGGCGGCAGCGAGGACCTGATGGCGTTCCTGCTCGGCAACGCGGTGCGGACGGTGGTGCGTGAGACCTCCGGCGTGACGCTGGTGGCCCTGGACGCGATGCTCCGGGTGCAGGACGAGCAGGGGTCGTACCCGCCCGCAGAGCTGCCGGCCTGGCGCGCCGGCCCACCGCCGAACGTGCCTGCGCCGTCCGGATCGTCCGACACCGACCAGCGCGTAGGATCGAGAGACGGCAGGGAAGGCGCCCATGGATGACGCATTCGAGCGTGCACTCCGTGCGCTCCGGTCGGCGGAGATCGCCGACGACGAACTCAGTCGGCCGTTCGCGCTCGCGCTGCCGATGGGCGGTGTCTCGATCTCGACGTTCGGTGAACTGTGCCCGAGCGAGACCGTGTCCGCGACGGACGAGGTCGCCACCCGCGTCGACGAGATCCAGTTCGACCTGTCCGAGGGACCCTGCTGGACCGCGCTGGCGAACGATGCCCCGGTCCTGGAGACCGACGTCGTCCGTCGACCGAACGCCGCGTGGCCCGCCTTCAACGAAGCCGTGCGCAGCGAACCCGTCGGGGCGGTCTTCGCGTTCCCGGTCGCGTTCGGGCCGTTCCCGCTCGGCGCCGTCGACGTGTACGTGCCGGAGCCCGCGACGATCGAAGACGACACCGTGCGGCAGGCCATGACCCTCGCCTCGGCCGTCAGCCGCCGGGTCCTGCGCCGCGCGCTCCGCTCCATCGCGGACGAGGACGACGCCCTGCTGGATCGGAGCCCGTCGTCGCGGCGCGTGGTGCACCAGGCCACCGGGGTCGTGCTCGCGCAGCTCGACATCAGCCCCGAGGACGCCTACCTGCTGTTGCAGGGCCACGCCTTCGCGCGTCGGACGACGATGCGGCGGGTGGCGGAGGAGATCCTCGACGGCACGGTCCGGTTCGAGAAGCGAGGCGACCTGATCGAGGAGGTCCAGTGACGACGGCAGGCCGAGAAGCCCGGATCCTCGAGACGTTCACGTCGCTCGCCGACACCCTGGTGGACGCCTACGACGTCGTGGAACTCCTGCAGACCCTGGTCGAGACGTGCGCCGACGTGCTCGACATCGACGCCGCGGGCATCCTGCTCGCGAACGACGACCAGGAGCTCGAGGTCGTGGCCTCCACCTCCGAGGCGACCCGTCTCGTCGAGGTGCTGCAGCTCGACGCCGAGGCCGGCCCCTGCATGACCTCGTTCGCGACCGGACGGGTCGTGACGTGCCCGGACATCGAGGTCGCCCCGGCGGAGTGGGCGATGTTCCGCACGGGTGCGCTCGCGCTCGGGTTCCGCTCCGTGCACGCCGTCCCGCTCCGGCTGGGGAGCAACGTCATCGGCACGCTCAACCTGTTCGGGGCCGGCGTCGGTGCCCTCGCGGAGTCGGACCTGCGCGTCGCCCGGGCCCTGGCGGACGTGGCCACGATCGGCATCCTGCACGAACGGTCGCTGCGCGAGCACGAGGTCGTCCGCGCGCAGCTGCAGCGGACCATCGGGTCACGCGAGGTCATCGAGCAGGCCAAGGGCGTCGTGTCGTACCTGCGCGGCGTCTCGATCGAGGACGCCTTCGCGGTGATCCGTGGGTACGCGCTCGAGCACCACGAGCCGCTCTCCGAGGTCGCCCGCGCGATCGTGCAGCGCCGACTCGTCCCGTAACGAGCCCGGCCCGTCCCCCGGGTCCGGTGCCCCTCCGCCCGCTACGGTGAGCGGATGGGCAAGGTCACGCTGCAGGACGTCGCCGCGCACGCCGGCGTCTCGATGAAGACCGTGTCCAACGTCGTCCGTGGCTACCAGCACGTCAGCGACCCGATGCGCAGCCGGGTGCAGGCCGCGATCGACGAGCTGGGCTACCGCCCGAACGTCTCGGGGCGGTCCCTGGCGACCGGACGCTCGAACATGCTCGCCTTCGCGTTCCCCGACCTGCGGCGTCCGTACTTCGCCGAACTGGCCCACGTGTTCTCGCGGGTGTGTGCCGACCGCGGCTACCAGCTCCTGCTCGAGGAGACCGGCGGCGACCCCGACGGTGAACGCTCAGCGGTGCGGGGACGCGAGGCCGGTGTGGTCGACGGGGTCGTGATCCACCCGCAGGTGCTCACGCCCGAGGCCATCGACCGGATCCGCGGGGACACCGCCGTGGTGTTCCTCGGCGAGGACGTCCGGCCCCCGCACGCCGACCAGGTCGTCATCGACAACGCCGGGGCCGCGACCGAGGCCGTCGCGCACCTCGTGGCGCTCGGCTGCCGCCGCATCGGGTTCTTCGGGCACGAGACCGGCCCCTCGTCGCGCACGTCCGGACTGCGTCTGGACGGCTACCGCGCCGGACTCGTCGCCGCGGACCTGCCGCTCGACGACGCGCTGCTGGTCCCCCGCGAGGTCGGTGACGCCGCCGGTGCCGAGGTCGCCTTCGGCGCCGCGCTCGACGCCGGGTTGCGGGTCGACGGTCTGCTCTGCCGCGACGACCTGGCCGCGCTCGGGGCGCTCCGGGCGATGCGCCTGCGCGGACTGGACGCCCCCGGCGACGTCGCCGTCGTCGGGTGGGACGCGGTCGGCCTCGGGTCGAGCCTGGTGCCGAGCCTGACCTCCGTCGCGCCCGACACAGTCGCCCTCGCAGACACCGCACTCGACCTGCTGGTCGAGCGGATGGACGGCTCCGACGTGCCGGGCCGGCTGGTCACGGTCGGCCACCGCCTGCTCGTCGGCGAGAGCGCGCCGTACGCGGACGGCACGTCCGACCGGGCGGCGCACCAGAGCGCGTGAACGGCGGACTGGAGGCCCGTGGCGGTGCCGCCACGCGCCTCCCGTCCGCAATTCCCCGTCGACTGCCGTCAGCGGCCTGCGGGAGCCGACTCCCCCGGGTGCACGCTGCCGAGCAGCTCGACGACGACGTCCCGCAGGGCGTCGGGCAGCCCGACGGTGCCGAGCTCGACGATGCGGTCCGCGCGCGGCAGGTCCTTCGCCACGACCTCCCACGCCTCGAGCTTCTCCGGGTTGCCGGCCTGCGCGCCCTCGAGGACCCGCCGCACGGCCTCCCGTGCGTCGACACCGACGACCGGAGCGCCGACCAGCGTGACCGATCCGCCCGACGCCGAGTCGACGGACACGTCGACCGAGAACCGGTCGGCCGAGCGTGCCGACGTCGGTTGCCCGTCGGCCGGTGCGGCGAGGAACGTGATCCGCCAGTCGCGGTGGGCGGGGACGACGTCGAGGGCCCCGGTGGTGGCGTGCACCCGGAACTCGGCGTTCTCGGGATCCCAGGTCAGGCGGGTCCGGGCGGTGCGGCTGCCCTCGCCCTCGTGGTCCTCGACCAGGGTGAACTCGCCGGCCGCACCCGGTGCGACGAGGACCTCGAACGCCGTCGGGTTCACGGTGGCGTCGAGCTGGTCGGCCGCGGCGAGCGGCAGGATCCCACCGGCGCGCAGCAGGACCGGCACCGTGTCGAGCGTGCGGTGCAGGTCGACGAACCGGTCACCCGCGTACACCCTGCCGGTGAAGACGTCGGTCCAGGTGCCCGGCGGCAGCCAGGCGCGGGCCACCCCGTGCCGGCTGACCGGGTCGCGCGGCGCCACGATCGGGGCGACGAGCAGCTCCGAACCGAACGCGTAGGTGTTCGGCACCCGGTACGCCTCGTCGCGGCGCGGCTCCAGGTGGTAGAGCGGCCGGACCAGCGCGGTGCCCTCGGCGGTGCCGTGGTTCATCGTGTGCAGGTACGGCACCAGGCGGTGGCGGAAGCGGAGTGCCTCCCCCATCGCGGCGCGGGCCTCGGCGGGGAACGCCCACGGCTCCTTGCGGATGAACGGGTTGTTCGCGGAGTGCAGGCGCATGATCGGCGAGAACACCCCGAACTGCACCCAGCGGGTGGCGAGTTCGTCGTCGCGGACGCCGCGGGTGTGGCCGCCGATGTCGTGGCTCCACCAGGGGTAGCCGATGTTCGCGGCGGTGGCGGTGAACTCGGGCTGGAACGCCAGGGACGCCCACGAGACGACGGCGTCACCGGAGAACCCGACGGCGTACCGGTGGCTGCCGGGGCCGGCGTAGCGTGAGAAGGTCATGCCGTCGACGGGGGCCGGGACTGCGGTTGTGTCGGTGTCGGTGTCCGCGGTCGTGTCGCCGGTTGCGTCTCCGCCCGACGGCGCGTGTCGCGCCGAGTCGAGCAGGTGGAAGTGGTTGAGCAGCCACAGCGGGTCGACCCCGGGCAGCCCGGTCTCACGACCCTGCTGCCAGTCGATCCACCAGAAGTCGACGCCCTGCTCCTCGAGCGGGCGGTGCAGCTGCTCGAAGTAGGCCTGCAGGAACCGCCGGTCCGTCGGGTCGAACGCGATCGGCTGCTCGGTCTCCGGGTCGACGCCCATCGCCCGGGCCACCGCGGGGTAGGCGTCCTCGAATGCCCGCACGCCGTCGGCAGGGTGCAGGTTCAGCGTCGTGCGCATCCCCCGGCGGTGGAGTTCGGCGAGGAACGCCTCGGGGTCCGGGAACAGCGACGGCTCCCAGGAGTACCCCGTCCAGCCGTTGCCGAAGCGCGGCGGGACCGAGTCCACCCGGTGCCAGTCCATGTCGATGACGGCGACCGAGAACGGCAGGTGTTCGGCGGCGAAGCGGTCCAGCAGCTCGAGGTACGAGGTGTCGCTGTACGGGTGGTACCGGCTCCACCAGTTGCCGAGTGCCCACCGCGGCATCCGTGAGGGCGGCCCGGAGACGGCGTGGTACGTGCGGAGCGCGGCGTCGTAGTCGCGGCCGTACGCGAAGACCGTGACGTCGCGGCGCCCGGGGACCCGTGTGCCGATCCAGCCGTCGTCCGCGAACAGGAACGACTCGCTGTCGTCGAGCGCGGTGATGCCGTCGCGGGCCAGGATCCCCGGTTCGAGCGGCATCCGGCCGTCGACGTCGTCGAGGGTGCGGCCGGTGCCGCCGAGGTCGCGCGGCTCCTGCCCCCAGCGCCAGCGGTTGGCGTCCGGACCGGTGGTCTCGACGACCAGGCCGCTCGGGCTGAAGGGGCGGCCGTCGTAGCGCAGGTGGGCGCGATCCGTGGTGACGACGACGACGCCGGCGGCGGTGCCGGTGCCGTCGGCGGCGGCCGTCCGCTCCACGGTGAACGCCGGCACGGGCAGGCGTCGGCGCATCGCGAAGGTCGATGCGCGGTCCTCGAACCCGCCGTCGTCGCTCCACTCGATGCGGAACGCCCCGGCGTCGAGCACGGTGATGCGCCAGTGGTCGCCGGTGACGACGGCTGCGGGGTCGGCGACCGGGTCCGACCCCGGGAACGGACGGATGGTGGGGAGGACGGCGCAGGTGGTGCCGGTGGTGCCGGTGGTGCTGGTGCCGGTGGTGCTGCTGCTCACGTGGTGCCTCTCAGCTCTTGACCGCGCCCTGCGTCACGCCGCTGATGACCCAGCGCTGCGCGAACAGGTAGACGATGATCGTGGGCGCCATCGCCATCAGGTACGAGGCGAAGGCGACGTTGTAGTTGGTGCCGAACTGACTCTGGAAGATGTTCTGCACCACGGGCAGGGTCTGCAACCCCGGATCCGCCGTGATGAGCGACGGCATCATGAAGTCGTTCCACGATGCCAGGAACGCGAAGATGCCGACCGTCGCGTTCATCGGGCCGAGGAGCGGCAGGATGATCCGCCAGAAGATCTGCCACGTGGACGCCCCGTCGATGCGGGCGCTCTCCTCGAGCTCGACCGGGATCGACCGCAGGTACGCCGAGTAGAGCAGCACGCTGAACGACAGTTGGAACATGGCGTGCAGGATCCCGACGCCGATCGGGTTGTCGAGGCCGATCTCGGCGGTCAGCTTGATCTGCGGCAGCGCCACCACCGGGAACGGCAGGAACATCGCCGCGAGCAGGTAGACGAACGAGTACCGGAAGAACCGCTTGTGCCAGTTCCGGACGATCGCGTACGAGGCGAACGAGCTGAGCAGCAGCGTGGCGACGACGGTGAGCGCCGCGACGCCCAACGACACCGAGAAGGACACCGGGAACCGGGTCAGCTGCCAGGCCTCGGCGAACGAGCCCGGGTTGAACGGGAACGGCAGCGAGAGTGCATTGCCGTCGACGGACTGCTCGGTCGTCTTGAACGCCATCGAGAGCGTCACGTACAGCGGGATGAGCACGGTCAGCGACGCGAGGCCGAGGACCACGGTCAGCGTCCAGTTCGTGCCGCCCAGTCGTCGGCGGTGGCCGCGGCCGGAACGTCCGCCGCCGCCAGTGGTCACGGCGCGGGTGTCGGTCGGGGGTCGGGTGTCGATGGCGGTCATGCGAGTCGCAGGTTCCTTCCGCGGGTCGCCGCGAGCTGCAGCACGGAGATGAGGACGGTGATGATGAAGAACACGGTCGCGTTCGCCATCTGGTAGGCGTAGTCGCCGCCGGTGAAGCCGCCGAAGATGGTCATCGCGACGCTGCTCGTCGCGCTGCCGGGGCCGCCGTTGGTCAGACCGACGATCACGTCGTAGGCGCCGAGGTAGCCCTTCACACCGAGCACGGTGTTGATGACGATGAAGCCGCCGAGCAGCGGGAGCGTGATCGAGCGGAGCTGCTTCCAGCCGGTCGCGCCGTCGAGCGCACTGGCCTCGTACAGCTCTTCGGGGATGGACGTCAGGCCCGCCGTGTAGATGAGGAGCGCGCCGGGCACGGTCTGCCAGGCGGACACGATCACGATCGCGAGCCAGGCGAGGTTCGGGTCGCCGAGGATGCTCTGCTCGAGCGGGCCGAAACCGACGCTCGTGGCCAGGGCCGGCACGGTGTTCGAGAACAGGAAGTTGAACACGTAGGCGACGATGATCCCCGAGATCACCATCGGGATGACGAACACCGACCGCAACCCGGCGGCGAACCGGATCTTCTTCGCCAGGGCGATCGCCAGGGACAGCGCGACGACCTGCGTGACGACGACGGTGACGGCCGCGAAGCCGAGCGTGAAGCCGTACGACGCCAGGATCGCCGGGTCGGAGACGAGCGCCCGGTAGTTCTCGACGCCGATGAAGTCCCACTGCCCGAACCCCAGGTAGTCGGTGAAGCTGTAGAAGACGCCGACGCAGGCGGGGGCGACGACGAACGCCGTGAACAGCACGAGGGCCGGCACGAGGAACAGGTAGTACATGCCCTCCGTGCGGCTGAGTGAACCGACACCGCGGGAACCCACACGCCGGTGCGTGCGGGCTGCGTCGGTCGCCGGTCCGGAGGTGTCCGGGTCGGTGTCGCGGGAGAGCGGGGTCTGCATGGTCATGGTGACTCCTGTGTCCTGGTCCGGCTCAGACCGTCGCGGAACGGCCGGCGAGCCGCCGCCAGTCCGAGTCGAGCCGCTGCAGCATCGAGGTGAAGTCCCCGCTCCGGATCGCCGACTGCAGGTAGTTGCCGAGCGGGATCGACGTGGGGATGAAGGTGCCGGCGCCCTGGTAGAACGCGGCGTCGTCGACGTACTGCTGCAGGCCGGCGAGGCGCTCGTCCTGCTGCGGTGGTGCGTCGATGCGGGGCGAGTACGCCAGGTTGTCGCGGTTGTAGGCGTCGATGACCTCGGGCTGCATGAGGAACTCGACGAGCTCCTTCGCCTGCTCCGGGTGCTCGGACGCCGTGGGGATCCAGAGCCCGAGGTCGATGTTGACCCGGGCCTTGCGGTCTCCCGGGTCGTTCGACACCGGCAGGGCGAAGGTGCCGACCGGCAGCTTGTCGTCGATCAGCGCGATCTGCCCGAGCGCCCACGGGCCCTGCAGGTACATCGCGGCCTCGCCCTTGCCGAACGCCAGGTTGCCGTCGGCGTAGGCCCGGGTGGCGTGGTCGCGGTTGAAGAACGACGAGATGGTCTTCGCGCGCTCCATCGGCACCGCGAAGTCCTTCTCGAACGACACCTCGGAGTCCGGGCCGACGTCGGCGCCGAGGGCCTTCATCTTCCGGAAGAACGAGCCGGTGTCGACGAGGCTGCCCACCGAGTAGTCGAACAGGCCCTGCCAGAGCGTCCAGGTGTCCCGGTCGGTGGCGTAGATCGGCGTGATGCCGGCCTTCTGCAGGGTCCGACAGACCTCGACGAACTCGTCCCACGTCGTCGGGACCGGCAGGTCCTGCTCGGCGAAGATCCGCTTGTTGTAGATCACCCCGGCCGCGGCGAGCGAGTACGGCAGCACGCTCGTGCGGTCCTCGAACTTCGCGTACTGGTTCGTCAGGGTGTCGATGTCGGGGCGGACCCGCGCCGCCGACGGCAGGTCACCGAGGTCGCTGAGCACGCCGCGCGAGATGTACCGGGCGAGCTCGAGGTTGTCGTTGAAGCAGCCGACGTCCGCCGGTTCACCGCGCACGAACTGCGGGGCGATGGCCGCCGTGCTGTCGTGCACGACCGACAAGCCGGTGTGCTCCCCCTCGAACTTCCGCAGCAGCTTGTCGAAGTACGCGATGACCTCCTGCTTCTGCTCGTAGAAGCGGAGCGTCGTGGCTCCACCGGCGGCACGCCCCGGGGTCGCGCACCCGGCGAGCGCCATCGTGCCGAGTGCGATGCCACCGGCCGCGCCCGCGAGGAACCCCCGCCGGCTCACCGCCGCCTGGAGTGTTGCGGTCCTGCTTCCCACCATCGGGTCTCTCCCTCGTCGCGCATCGTCGCGCAGGCTCCTGTTTACAGCGCTGTAAAGCGTACGTCAACGTTGTAATCGCATGTGGCAGTAGTCGGTGCACCCTACGGACAGGAGGCACGGTGCCAGCCCGCCCCGCGCCTCCCGTCCGCCGCGCAGCGCGTCCACCGCCGCGCGCCGCCGCCCACCGGGACGGACACGGCACGGAGCTGGCAGGATCGTCTGATGGCTGAGGACGAACGGGACATCGCACTCCGGGTGGGGCACGAGGAGCTCCGCATCCGCGGGGTCTACGAGACCATCAGCATCATCAACGACGTGATGGTGGCGCTCTGGTTCATCGTCGGTAGCGTCCTCTTCTTCTCCGAGACCACCACGACGGCCGGCACCTGGCTGTTCCTGATCGGGAGCGTCCAACTGCTCATCCGTCCCGTGATCCGGCTGTCCCGGAGGCTCCACCTCGGTCGGGTCGGCCGGGGGAACCCCACGGAGTCCGCGCGCGATTTCTGAACCACGACACGCCTGGGCGAACACACAGGAACGCGAGCAGGCACCATGGAGGGATGGCAAGCACCACTCCTCCCCTGCCCGGACCCGTGACCACGACACCGCAGTTGCGGCGGTGGGTGTTCTGGCCCGCCGCCGTCATCGTGCTGGGGTTCGTGGCCTTCACCCTGATCTCCCCCTCCACCGCCGAGGCGCTGTTCCTCGGTCTGCAGGACGGCATCGTCAAGAACTTCAGCTGGTACTACGTGCTGATCGCCGCGTTCTTCGTCGGCTTCTCGCTGTTCGTCGGCTTCAGCCGCTTCGGTGACATCAAGCTCGGCAAGGACCAGGACGAGCCCGAGTTCTCGACCGGTTCGTGGTTCGCACTGCTCTTCGCCGCCGGCATGGGCATCGGCCTCGTCTTCTACGGCGTCTCCGAGCCACTCAGCCACTTCGCCTCCCCGCGCCCCGGCGTCACCGGCACCGAGAAGGAGCTCGCGCAGCAGGCACTGACCCAGACGTTCCTGCACTGGGGCCTGCACGCATGGGCGATCTACGTCGTCCTCGGCCTGGCCCTGGCGTACGCGATCCACCGCCGGGGTCGCCCGGTGTCGATCCGCTGGGCCCTCGAACCGCTGCTCGGCAACCGCGTCCGCGGCGGCTGGGGCAACCTGATCGACGTGATCGCCCTGGTCGGCACGCTGTTCGGCGTCGCGACCTCGCTCGGCCTCGGGGTGATCCAGATCGGCGCCGGACTCGAGAGCGCCGGCATCGCCGACAGCAGCATCGTCAGCCAGATCGCCATCATCGCGGTCATCACGGCCGTCACGATCGTCTCGCTCGTCACCGGTGTGACCAAGGGCATGAAGATCCTGTCGAACTTCAACCTGCTGCTCGCCGCCGCACTGCTGCTGTTCGTGCTCATCGTCGGCCCGACGCAGTTCCTGCTGCGGGACTTCGTGCAGTCGATCGGCTCCTACCTGCAGAACATCGTCGGCCTGTCGTTCAACGTCACCGCGCAGCAGGGCGCCGAGGGCGAGGCCTGGCAGGGCGCCTGGACCACCTTCTACTGGGGCTGGTGGATGTCGTGGGCGCCGTTCGTCGGTGTCTTCATCGCCCGCATCTCCAAGGGCCGCACGGTCCGCCAATTCGTGTTCGGTGTCCTGCTGGTGCCGACCGCGCTCACGTTCCTGTGGTTCGCCGTCCTCGGTGGCACCGCGATCCACCGCCAGACCGACGGTTCGGGTGGCCTGATCGGCTCGGACGGCTCGGTCGACATCGAGGGGTCACTGTTCGCGGTCCTCGGCGACCTGCCCGCCGGCATGGTCCTGACCTACGGCGCGATCCTGCTCATCGGCGTGTTCTTCGTGACCTCGTCGGACTCCGGCTCGCTCGTCATGGCGATGATCGCGTCGGGCGGTGACATCGAGCCGAAGAACTGGCTGCGGGTCTTCTTCGCCGGTGTCGCTGCGCTGCTCGCCGTCGCCCTGCTGCTCAGCGGTGGACTGAACGCCCTGAAGACGGCGGCGATCACGACCGCGTTGCCGTTCAGCATCGTCCTGCTGCTCACCTGTTGGTCGACGATCATCGCCTTCACGCGCGAGCGCCGGGCCTACGACAAGGCCGAGCGCGAGGTGTTGCTCGAGCACGTCGGCGCCTACTACGGCCTCGAGGTCGAGGCGCCGACCGAGCGTCCGGCACGGTCCGGCCTCGGCCGTCCGTGGGCCGCGGTGAAGAACCGTGTGCGCGGTGGCCGCGGAACCGCGGCCCCCGCGGTGGGCGCGGGCGCGCTCGAGGACTTCCCGGTGCGGCCCGAGTCGATCTCGGCCGACCCGGCGGTCGACCCGAGCCTCGACGCGCGACCGGCAGCGGACGACGGGCCCGCGACGGAGCAGCCCGAGCGCTGACGGGCGGTCGACGCGACCACCTGACGGACGGGAGGCACGGTGCCAGCTGGCGCCGTGCCTCCCGTCCGTCAGTGCGTCAGGTGTCGGTCCGTGCGGACGCGACCTCGAGGGTCACGACGACCGCGACCACGGCGAGCGCCGTGACCGGCAGCGACACCGCCGGCACCGCGATCGACGCGAGGACGACGAGCACCAGGGCCACCACGACGGCGTTGGCCCGTGCCGACAGCGACGGCCGGATCGCGAGCGCCCAGATCGACAGCACGAACACCGCGACCGGCACCGCGACGGTCGCGGCGACCGAGGCGGACGACAACGCGACGTGTCCGGCGTCGGCGCTGACCGCGACCTCGATGCCCGCGGGCAGGGCACCGGCGGCGGCGAAGACGAAGTAGTGGCCGTAGCCGAACACGAGCGCGGTGGGCAGCGAACGGATGTGCGCGTGCTGCTCGCGGGAGAAGTAGATCCACCACATCCCGACGGTGATCACCAGCCCGCACCCGGCGAGCGCCAGCAGGGCTCCGAGGTGCTCGGTGTGCGCGAGGGCGTCGATCACCGCGCCGGCCGAGGCCACCAGCCCCTCGCCCAGGACGATGAGGGTGAACAGGGAGAACCGCTCGGCCAGGTGCCGGGTGTGCCACGGGGCCGTCCCCGTCGAGGTCTGCGCCCAGATCGGCACCGACAGCTCGGCGAGCACGAGGAGCGGTGCCGCGTACGACCAGACGTCGTCGGGCAGGGCCAGGGAGACGACCCAGAGCACCTGCACGACCGTGATGCCGACCGCATGGAGGACGGCGGTCCGGCGGTAGCGGGTGGAGGACGCGGCGGCGCGGATCCACTGCGCGACCAGGGCCAGCCGCATGACGACGTAGCCGATGACGCCGATCGTGAAGTCGTTCTCGACCATGGCCGCGTGCACCCCGGCGGCGAGGACGAGCACCCCGGCCATCTGCACGAAGGTCATCACCCGGTAGAGCCAGTCATCGGTGTCGAACGACGTGGCGAACCAGGTGAAGTTCATCCACGCCCACCAGATCGAGAAGAACACCAGCCCGTAGGCCAGGACGGCGGAGGTGACGTGTCCCTCGAGCTCGATCTCGTGCAGGTTCGTCGCGGCGAAGCCCACCGCGACGACGAACACCAGGTCGAACAGGAGCTCCAGGGGGCTCGCGGCCCGGTGTCGCTGGTCGGGGTCGCGCGGCACCATCCGGCGCAGTCCGATGGTCGGCATGGGGCCAACGGTAGGGCATCCCCAGAACGCGGACTGCTGACGGTGCGACCGTCACGGCCGATCTGTCCGGGTGCAGGCCCCGCACCACCAGACCCCGCCGTCCACGGCCGTGTACGTCGTGCGCGGCCGAACCCCTCCGACAGGAGTCCCGGTGACCTCACCGCGTCCCGCCGTCCGTCCCAGGTCGTTCCGCCGAGCGGCCGTCAGCGCCACCGCCGGCGCACTGACCGCCGCCACGCTGCTGGCGTTCGCCGTCACCCCGGCGCACGCCGCGACCTCGGACACCCCGCGCTCACCGGCCGATCCGACCGCTGCGGTGGCCGCACCGCAGGAACAGCCTGGAGGCTCGTCCCGCGTCGGTCCGGCCGCGGACGGCGTGCAGGTGGGTTCCGGCTCCTACGCGCCGGCCCCGCCGGACGAGATCACGGACATCGCCGACGTGCGGAAGACGCTGGACCAGCGGCTGTACATCGACCCGTCGAAGGCCGGCGAGCCGGTGCCGACGAACCAGTGGTGGACGGACCTGCTGGTCAGCAAGTACTCCGGCGAGATGTGGGCGTACCCGTTCGTCTCGTCGAACAGTGCCGCGGGCACGAAGCTCACGATCCCGACGCGGTGGAACAACGACGGCACGGCGATGCGCCTGGAGTCCCCCGTGACGGTGGGCGGGACGGTGGAGCCGACCCCCGACGCGAGCGACCGCACCCTCGCCGACTTCGAGGACGGCCTGCCCGACGGCTGGACCGCGACCGGTGACGCCTTCACGGCCACCGCCACCGGGACGGCCAGCGGGCAGAGCGCGGTCTCCGGGTGGCTCGGCGGACGCTTCCTGAACTCGTTCAGCGACGAGGACGGCGACGGCGCGACCGGCACGCTCACCTCGCCGGCGTTCACGATCGACCGTTCGACCCTGGCGTTCCTGGTCGGCGGTGGCCGGCACCCCGACCACGAAGCCGTGCAGCTCCTGGTCGACGGCGACGTCGTGGCGAGCAGCACCGGGACGGACAGCGAGCAGCTGCGCTGGGACAGCTGGGACGTCGCCGCCCACCGAGGACAGTCCGCGCAGCTGCGGATCGTCGACGACCTGCGGGCCGGGTGGGCACACGTGCTGGTCGACCAGGTCCTGCTCACCGACGCCCCGGACGGTCTCGCCAACCGCTTCGCGACCACGTTCCGGGCGAAGCAGGCCGACGCGCTCCGCTGGGGCGACTGGAACGTCAGCTGGCGGATGCCGCAGGACGGCCCGGGCGGGCAGTACATGGACGTCACGAGCGTGCAGGGTTCGCCGTACGAGTGGTTCGAGTTCCACGGCATGACCCCGCGCCTCACCCTGCAGGACGGTGCCGAGATCACCGACGGAGACGGCGAACCGCTCGACCTGCCGGTGACGACGGACCGGTTCGAGATCCGCCAGGACGGCCACGTCTTCGGAGTGCACGCCCCCGACGGGACGACCTTCACCCGGGTCGGGAACGCGCTGGAGGCCTCATCCGGCACGTTCTACCTGGTGCTCAGCGCGGTACCCGAGCAGGGGCTGTCCCTCGACGACCTGCACCGCACCGCGTTCGCGGTCCCCCGCGACACGACGATGACGTACTCGTACGACCCGGCGGCGGCGAACGTCCGCCAGCAGTGGTCGATCCGCACCGACACGCTGCAGGGCGACAACCACGACACCGTGCAGGGCTGGCTGCAGCACCAGTACGCCGACGCCACCACGAACCTGCGCTTCACCGGCGCCACCTACGAGACCCCGCGCGGCACCATGCGGACCACCGTCGGCCACGACGGCTGGACCCTGGACTACGCGTTCACGGGCATCACGCCGATCGGTGCCACGCCCGAGACGGTCGGCGACGCCCCGTACTCCGAGCGCATCATGCGCGAGTACCTGCACGAGTACGCCGCGAAGACGACGTACGGCGGGGACACCTACTGGGGCGGCAAGGACGTCCTGCAGCTCGCCGAGTACATGACGATCGCGCGGCAGATCGGTGCCACCGAGGACGCCCGTACGCTGCAGGACACCCTCGAGCGCGCCCTGACCGACTGGTACACGTACACGGACGGCGAGGCGGAGCACTTCTTCGCGATGTACCCGACGTGGAAGGCCCTGATCGGGTTCGCCGACTCGTACGGGTCCGCGCAGTTCAACGACAACCACTTCCACTACGGGTACTTCGCCGTCGCGACCGCCATGCTCGGCCGGGTCGACCACGAGTGGGCCGCGAAGTACCAGGGCATGGCGACGCTCGTCGCGAAGCAGTACGCGAACTGGGACCGCGACGACGCCCGGTTCCCGCACATGCGCACGTTCGGCGTCTGGGAGGGCCGGTCGAACGCCGGCGGCGTGTCGTCACCCGGCGGCAACAACCAGGAGTCGTCGTCCGAGGCGATCCAGTCCGAGGCGGGGCTCTTCCTGCTCGGCTCGGTCCTCGGCGACGAGGAGATGCAGGCCGCCGGTGCGGTGCAGTACGTCACCGAGCGCGCGGCCGTCCGCGACTACTGGCAGAACGTCCGCGGCAATCCCGCCTCGGCGTCGTACGACGGCAACGGCGCGTTCCCGGACGAGTACGAGCACGGGCAGGCGGGGATCCTGTTCGACTCCGGGCAGGCCCACGCGACGTACTTCTCGGGCGACCCCGCCTGGATCTCCGGCATCCAGTGGATGCCGATCGCCCCGTGGTTCGACTACTTCGGCTGGGACCCGGGCTTCTCGAAGGCACTGATGCGCGAGATGATGGCCGCCCGCCCGGAGTCCATCGGGCAGGCCGGCGTCACCGACGGCAACGCGGCACGCATCCAGATGCTCACGAAGAAGTGGTGGGGCGTCGGCAGCTACGGCGACGTGAAGATCACCCGCGACCGCCCGGCCGCGATCGGTGAGCTGCAGGACGCGATCCGCGCGGTCGAGACGAACCACCCCGGGTACATCACCCGACGAACCGCGGCGAACCCCCTGTACGACCCGGCCACCGACACCTTGCTGGTGAGCGTGGAGGACGACGGACGGGTGGTGTTCCCGGACCGGTACTGGACCCCGGAGAACCTGCCCGACTCGCTGGTGCCCACTGAGCTCGACGGTCCCACCGCCGACCGGAAGCCCCAGGACTGGCCGACGCCGTCCCCGCTGATGCCGTTCCTGGTGGACGACTTCCGCGCCGACACCGCGACCATCGACCAGCTGTACGGCGTCGACCTCACCGACCACACCCCGGGCGAGGACACCGAGCACGCCGCACGGGTGTTCAGCGGCATGGGTGACGCCCTCGGCAACGTCGTGCTCGGGTTCCTCGGGCAGTACGACCCGGACACCTACGCCGACGTGCACGCCGCACTGTGGGCCGCCGACGACCCGGCCGTGACCGGACAGTCGATGGCCGGCCTCGTCTACCACCAGGCGATGTCGAACCGGACCGTCGGCACCGAGGTCACCGACCGGCACACCTCGGACCCGCTCAGCCAGGTGTTCCGCGCACCGGACGGCACGATCAGCTACGTGCTCGACAACCCCGACACCGTGCAGCACACGTACGACGTCTACGAGGGCACCGAGGTGATCGGCCAGATCGCGGTCCCGGCGCAGACGCAGATCACGTCGCACCTGGACGCGCGACTCACCGAGGTGGTCGTCAGCACCGAGGGCGCCCCGAAGACGATCGTCCCCGGCGCGACCACGACCTTCACCGCCACCGGCTACGACCAGTACGGCGCCACCGTCGCCCTGGACGACGTCACCTGGTCGACCGACACCGGCACGATCAGCGCCGATGGCCTCCACCGCGCATCGGAGCGCGCGGAGCAGGCGACGGTCACCGCCACGATCGGCGGGGTGCACGGGTCGTACGCCTTCCGGGTCGCACCGGCACCGGTCCTCACCGGGTTCGACGTCACGCCCGGCTTCGACCGGCTCGTCGTCGGGACGCCACAGCGGTTCCGTGCCGCCGGCCACGACCAGTACGGCGACCCGGCGGCCCTGCCCGCCGACGTCACCTGGTCGTACACCGGTGCCGGAAGCGCCGGGACCGACGGCACCGTGACGACCACCGCCGCGGGCTCCGGGTACGTCGTCGCGACCGGTGGCGGTGTCGAGGGCTCGGCGGTCGTCGCCTCGGTGACGTCGATCCCCGACGCCGCAGCGGGTGCCGACGTCGACGCGAGCTCCTCGGACGGCGGGAACGTCGCCGGGAAGGCCGTCGACGGGGACCGCAGCACCCGGTGGGAGAGCGCGCACGGTGTGGACGAGGTCGACTACACGATCGACCTCGGGCAGCTGACCGACGTCGGCACCGTGCGGGTGGACTGGGAGAACGCCGCCGCCGCACGGTACGTGCTGCAGGTCCGGGACACCGCCGACGGCCCCTGGCGCGACGTGCGGACCGTCGACAAGACCACCGCCGACATGGACACGGTGCCCGTGGGCGAGACCGCCCGGTTCGTGCGCCTGCACCTGACTGACCGCCTCACCGGGTACGGGTACTCCATCTGGGAGGTGCACGTGTCCGGCACCCCGGCGGCCTCGACCGTCGACGTCGAGGACGTGCTCGTCGCGCCGCGCACCGCGACCGTCCGCGCCGGTGACACGGTCCGGATGGTGGCCTACGGGTTCGACCACGACGGGTTCGGCGGGCGGCTCGCCGCGGACCGTCCGGAGTGGACCGTCGACGGCGGCGGAAGTGTCGAACCGGACGGTGTCGTCACCGCAGCGGCCGAGGGCGGTGTGACCGCGACGGTCACGGCCACCGTGCCGGGAGCATCCGGGACGGCCACCGTCACGACCCTCGACGAGGCGACCGACGGTGACGACGACGGCGGAACGGCACCCGCCCGCTCTCGTGACGTGGCCGCCGGCAAGCCCGTCACCACCTCGTCGGACGAGCGCGGCGACCTGTCCGGCGGCAATGCGGTGGACGGCGACGACCGGACCCGGTGGGCCAGCGCAGCACGCGACGGTGAGTGGTTGGCGGTCGACCTCGGGCAGGTCGTGCCGATCGACCAGGTGCAGCTCGACTGGGAGGCCGCGTGGGCCGAGGCCTACCGCGTCCAGGTCCGCGACGACGAAGACGCCCCCTGGCGGACCGTCGCGGAAGAAGCCCACGGGACCGGCGGCGAGGTGATCCACCGGTTGGAGGGCGACGACGTCACCGGCCGCTGGGTCCGGGTCGTCGCGGACCGCCGGCACACCGCGTTCGGTGTCTCCCTCTGGGACCTCCGCGTCACCTCGACGCAGGGCGAACCGACGCCGGACCTGGCACGACGGGCGACCGTGTCGTCATCGGCCGACGAGGGCGACGGCGTCCCCGCGCGGAACGCCGTGGACGGCGACCCGGGATCGCGCTGGGCGAGCGGGCACACCGACGACCAGTGGCTCGCCGTCGACCTCGGCGCACCGCACCGCCTGCACGGCGCGGTGCTCCGGTGGGAGGACGCCTTCGGACGCTCCTACCGGATCGAGGCGCGGAACGCGGGCGACGACGGGTGGACGACGCTCGCCGCCGAGACCGACGGTGACGGCGGGACCGACCGGCACGCCCTGGACGGCTCGTGGCGGTACGTCCGCGTGCACGGTGTCGAACGGGCGACCCCGTACGGCTACTCGCTGTACGACCTCGAGATCCGGTAGCCGGGGCAGCACCCGTCGGACGGCGGAGCCGCCGTGGTGCGGTTACGTCGTCCGACGGATGCCCCCGACCGGCCGGACCACGGATCCTGGCGGGACACCACCCGAACCACGTCAGGAGCACGGACCATGACCACCACCCCCATCGAGACCCTCGGCATCATCGGCGCCGGCAACGTCGGCGCGCAGATCGCCCGCCGCGCGATCGCCGTCGGTCTCGACGTCGTCCTCGCGAACTCCCGCGGGCCCGAGACGCTCGAGTCCCTGATCGACGAGCTCTCCCCCGGTGCCGGAGCAGCCACCGTCGCCGACGCCGCCCGGGCCGGTGACGTGGTCGTCGTCTCGATCCCGATCAACGGCTACCGGGACCTGCCGGCCGAGGCGTTCGCGGGCAAGGTCGTCGTCGACACCGGCAACTACTACCCGGAGTTCTTCGGACCGGTGGACGAGCTCGAGCAGGGTGCGGTGCAGACCACCTCCGAGCTGCTCCAGCGGTCACTGCCGGACGCCCGGGTCGTCAAGGCGTTCAACAACCTCGGCGCCGCCGACGTCACCACGGACGGGTCCCCCGCCGGAACGCCCGGGCGCCGAGCCTTGACCGTCGCCGGGGACGACGCGGACGCGAAGGCCGTCGTCACCGAGCTGCTCGACCGGTTCGGGTTCGACGTGGTCGACGTCGGACCGCTGAGCGAGGGCTGGCGGTACGAACGCGACCAGCCGGCGTACGGCGTGCGGCACGACCGGGCCGGCATGACCGCCGCCCTGGCGGCAGCGACTCGCCGCTAGCCCGCGGCCGCCACCCCGGGCGCCGCCTGCGCCTCGGGGTCGTCCCGCACCGCAGCCGCGACGAGGGTGTCGAGCAGCCCGGGCCAGCGCGCCTCGAGCGCGTCCCGGCGCAGCTGCACGGCGTGCTCGCGTCCCGTCACACGGGTCCGGGTCAGTCCGGACTCGCGCAGCACCTTGAAGTGGTGCGAGAGCGTCGTCTTGTGGATGTCGAGCCGGTAGTCGGTGAGGTTGCACGGGTGGTAGTCGCCGTCCGACAGTCGCTCGATGATCACGAGTCGCGCGGGGTCACCGGCCGCCCGGAGGACCCGAACGAGTTCGAGGTCGTCGACGTCGGGCAGCGGGAAGGGATCGTGCCCGACCTTCGGCTCTTCGTTTGACATGCATCAAACCTATCAGGAATGATCCCAACGGTTTGATGCTTGTCAAACAAAGCCGAGGCAACGACCTCGGAACCGAAGGAGTGACCACCGTGCCCACCACCACCGACCCCCGCGTCACCGACAACCGTGCCGCGATCCGCGCCGACCGACCGCCCATCGGCCGCATCGCGATCGTCACGGCGGACCGCGTCGAGGACGTCGAGTTCTTCTACCCCTACTACCGGTTCGTCGAGGCCGGCTACGACGTCGACGTCCTGACGCCCGACGGCGGGACCGTCACCGGGTACGTCGGCCTGTCCCTGCGGACCGGGCTGCAGCGCGTCGCGGACGCCACCGCCGAGCACTACGACGCGGTCTTCATCCCCGGCGGCCTGGCCCCGGCCGAGGTCCGGACCGTCCCCGAGGCCCTGGCGTTCCTCCGGGACTTCGCCGCCACGGGCCGACTCATCGGTGCCGTGTGCCACGGACCCCAGGTCCTGGCCTCCGCAGGGCTGGTCGACGGACGCAGCCTGACGTCCTGGCACGAGGTCGCCGACGAGGTCCGTGCGGCCGGCGGCACCTGGATCGACGAGCCGGTCGTCGAGGACGGCCAGTTCGTCACCGCCCGGAAGCCCGGCGACATGCCGCAGCAGCTGGCCCGGATCCTCGAGCGGCTCGCCACGGTACGGACGGAGCGCGACGATGTCTGACCCCGTCCGCACCCCCTTCTCCGCGTCCGCCACCGCGGCCGACGTCCTCGCCGACGTGGACCTGCACGGCCGCCGGTACCTGGTGACCGGCGGCGCCTCCGGCATCGGCGCGGAGACCGCCCGCGCCCTCGCCGGTGCCGGAGCCGAGGTCGTCGTCGGGGTGCGCGACACGGCCCGCGCGGACGCGGCGTTCGCCGACCTGGAGGCCCGTGGCCGGGTCGTGCCGCGTGCGCTCGACCTCAGCGACCTCGGTTCCGTGCGCCGGTTCACGGACGCGTGGCAGGGCACGGTCGACGGGGTGGTCGCCAACGCCGGCGTGATGGCCCTGCCCGAGAAGCAACTCGCGGCATCGGGTTGGGAGATGCAGCTCGCGACGAACCACCTCGGCCACTTCGCCCTGCTGCTCGGGTTGCGGGAACACCTGTTCGCCGCCGGGTCCGCCCGGGTGGTGACGGTGAGCTCGACCGCGCACCTGCGCTCCCCGTTCCACTTCGAGGACCCGCACTTCGCCGTGCGTCCGTACGACCGGTGGGCCGCCTACGCGCAGTCGAAGACGGCCGACGTGCTCCTCGCGGTGGGCGTCGCGGACCGCTGGGCGGAGCACGGCGTCACCGCGAACGCGGTCATGCCCGGCTGGATCACGACCCGGCTGCAGCGCCACCTCGACGACGCGACGCTCCGGGCGATGGGCGCACTCGACGACGACGGCAACCGGATCGAGCAGCCGTTCTTCAAGACCGCGGCGCAGGGCGCGGCGACGTCGGCACTGCTGGTCGCCTCCCCTCTGGTCGCCGGCGTGACCGGGCGGTACTTCGAGGACAACCAGGAGTCGCCCGTGCTCGACGACGGCACCGGCCACGACCGCGGGGTGGCGCGGTACGCGCTGGACCACGGTGCCGCGGAGCGGCTCTGGACGCTGGGTTCCGGATACGTCACCTGACGGATGCTGCCGGGACGGGCCTCCTGTCAGCGTGGAGCACGCCACGCACCATCCGTCACCAGCGACCCACGAGGAGCCCACCATGACCGGAAACCCGAAGCACATCGCCCTGGAGCCCGCCGCCCAGGAGTTCGTCGACGCGACGTCGAACCCGCCGTTCCTGAACGACCTGCCGCCCGCCGAGGGACGCAAGGCGGTCGACTCCGTGCAGGACTCCCCGATCTTCAAGCCCGAGGTCGACGAGGAGTGGCTGGAGATCGAGGGCGGTCCCACCGGCACCGTGAAGATCCGCCTGGTCAAGCCAGCCGGCACCACCGCGAACCTGCCCGTGATCCTGTACGTGCACGGTGCCGGCTGGGTCTTCGGCGACGCCCACACCCACGACCGCCTGGTGCGCGACCTCGCCATCGGGTCGAACGCCGCCGTCGTGTTCCCGGAGTACGACCGCTCCCCCGAGGTCGGCCACCCGGTCGCGCTCGAGCAGTCCTACGCCGCAGCCCAGTGGGTCGTCAAGGAGGGCGGCGAGAAGGGGTTGGACGCCTCGCGCTTCGCGGTCTCGGGCGACTCGGTCGGCGGCAACATGGCGATCGCCCTGGCGCTCCTCGCCGCCGAGCGCGGGGACGTCGAGTTCGTGAAGCTCGTCGCCTTCTACCCGGTGACGAACGCCGCGTTCGACACCGGCTCGTACGAGGAGTTCGCCGAGGGCTACTTCCTCACCCGAGCCGGCATGCAGTGGTACTGGGACCAGTACACGACCGACGAGGCCGTGCGCGCCCTGCCCACGGTGTCGCCGCTCCGCGCACCGCTCGAGGTGCTCGCGACGCTGCCCGACACCCTCGTCATCACCGGTGAGGCCGACGTGCTCCGCGACGAGGGCGAGGCCTTCGCGGCACGCCTGCGCGAAGCCGGCGTCAAGGCGACGAACGCCCGCTTCGGCGGTATCGTCCACGACTTCGTGATGGTGAACGCACTGCACGACACCGAGGCCGCGAAGCACGCGCTGATGCTCGCCACCGCGTCGCTCCGTGCCGCCCTTGCCTGAGCAGGAGCGTGCCCGCGCGAGCACCCCGGAGACG
The DNA here is from genome assembly GCF_003234665.1 of Curtobacterium sp. MCLR17_059. Taxonomy (NCBI): domain Bacteria; kingdom Bacillati; phylum Actinomycetota; class Actinomycetes; order Micrococcales; family Microbacteriaceae; genus Curtobacterium; species Curtobacterium sp. MCLR17_059. Next base: position 26,024 of record NZ_QKSU01000010.1, read on the forward strand.
CTCGAGACGCTCGTCGCGCGCGAGGAGATCCGGACGCTGCTGGCGACCTACGCCCGCGGGGCCGACCGACGCGACGCCGTGCTCGAGGCGTCCGTGTTCACCGAGGACGGGGTCGTCGTGTTGTACGAGGGCGACCCCTCCTCGCACGAGCCGGTCGACACGATCCACGGTCGAGCGCACCTGGCCGAGACGTTCGCCGGACTGATCGCCCGGTACGACGTGACGACGTACCTCAACGGCCAGTCCACGATCCGGTTCACGGGGCCCGACACCGCCGACGGCGAGACGTACTGCGTCGCGTTCCACGTCCTGCACGACGGCGGCGAGCGGGTGCTCCTGACGATGTCCATCCGCTACCTCGACCGGTTCGTCCGGGTCGAGGGCGCGTGGGCGATCGCCCACCGGGACCTCGTCTTCGACTGGACCGACCGGTCCCCGTCGCACACGTGACTGAGACCGCCACCGCACACCGACACCGACCACCGACCACCGACCACCGACGGAGACACCATGTCGCAACCGCTCGAATCGCTCATGCACGCCAACCTGTTCGAGGTGTTCGGGGAACGCGACCCGGACCGCCGCCGCGCCGCCATCGAGCGGACCTACGCCCCCGACGTCGAGTTCCTGGACCCCGACGAGGTCGTCACCGGCCACGACGCCCTGCACACCAAGGCGCAGCGCCTGCTCGACGAGGCTCCCGGGTTCGTGTTCTCGCCGGCCGGCCCGGTCTACGAGAACCACGGGATGGGGTACCTCGCCTGGCACTTCGGACCGGAGGGAGCGCCGCCCGTCGTGTCCGGGATGGACATCTGCTTCGTCGAGGGTGACCGCATCGCGAAGGTCTACACGCTGCTGACCAGCTGAACCCACCCGCAGACGCCCGACCCGCCGCAGTGTCACGCACCCTGCGATGATGGTCGGGCGTCTGGACGGTGGGCGAGGCAGGAGGACACGGGCGATGTCGATGCAGCACGAGGTGCCCCCGGAGTCCCCGTACGCCTACATGAGCGCCGAGCAGGTGCGGACCTGGTACGCCTACATGAAGCTCCAGCTGCGCCTGCGGTACGAGATGAACCGGCAGTTGCGCGCCGACAGCGACATCTCGCTCGCCGACTACGACGTCCTCGTCGCCCTCACGAGCGAGCCGGGCGGCGAGATGACGATGTCGGCCCTGGCGACCCGCATCGGGTGGGAGCGCAGCCGTGCCTCGCACCACGCGAAACGCATGGCCGAACGCGGGTTCCTCGAACTCCGTCGGAGCGAGCACGACCGGCGCACCACCGCCGTCGCCCTGACCGACACGGGCTGGCGGACGCTCCGCGAAGCCACGCCGCGCCACACCGAACTCGTCAAGGACATGTTTTTCAGCGACCTGCGCGAGGACGAGCTGGCGGGCTTCGCCGACGTGCTCGAGCGCGTGTACGAGTCAGTGCTCGAGCACGGCACCCTGCCCCGACCGGCCGACCACCCCTAGCTCCGCTTGCCCTCACGCACCAGCGCGACGTAACTTAGGTGAAAGATCACCTAAACGAGCGAAGGGCAGCGTGTGGACGCCGAACGAGCCGTGTCACCGCCGCTCCCCGACCGTGCACTGTTCGGCCGCGCGGACGAACTCGCGGCCCTCACGCGCCTGCTCGACGACGCCGCGGCGGTGACTGCGGACGGGGCGGCCGAGGATGAAGCGGCAGAGCGCGGCGCCGCGGTCCTGGTCGAGGGTGAGGCGGGCATCGGCAAGACGACGCTGCTCGCCGCCGTCGAGCGGCACGCGCGGCGGACCGGCTTCCGCGTGCTGACCTGCACCGGCATCCAGGGGGCGAACAGCGTGGGCTTCGACGGCCTGCACGAGCTGCTCCACCCACTGCTCCCCTTCGCGTCCGCCCTGCCGCCGCGCCAGCGCACCGCACTGCTCACGGCCCTCGCGGTCGAGGACGGCCCGAGTCCGGACCGCCTGCTGGTGAGCACCGCGACGCTCGGGCTGCTCGAGGAGGCCGCGTCGCACCGTCCGGTGTTCGTCCGCGCCGAGGACCTGCAGTGGCTCGACCGGTCCACCACCGAGGTGCTCGACTTCGTGGGACGCCGGCTCACGCACACCCCGGTCGTCGTCATCGCGGCGGTCCGGACCGGACACGCCCCGGACGCCGTGCCCCCGTGCAGCTTCACGCGGTTCGAGCTCGGACCGCTCGCCCACGACGCCGCCGAGGCCCTGCTCGACGCCCACGCCGGCACCCTGTCCACCTCGGTCCGGCGACGGGTGCTGGCCGAGGCCGGCGGCAACCCACTCGCCCTGCACGAACTGCCCGTCACCTGGACCACGGGCGGCCCGGCCACCATCGCGTCCCGGCTCCCCACCACGCGGCGGCTCGAGCAGGCGTTCCTCGAGCAGGTCGCCGCCGTCCCGTCCGGCAGCCGCTCGTTCCTGCTGCTCGCCGCGGCGGCCGACGACGCCGGCCTGCAGGACGTCATGGCGGCGGCCCGCACGATGGACCTCGGGGTCGACGACCTCGAGCCGCTCGAGGAACTCGGGCTCCTCCGCACCGACCTCGTCTCCTTGCGCTTCCGCCACCCGCTCCTGCGCTCGGCGGTGATCGGCAACGCCTCGGCCGCTGCACGGTCCGCGGCGCACCGGGCACTCGCGTCGGTGGTCACCGACGGCATGCGCGCCGCCTGGCACCGGGCTTCGGCGACGTTCGAGCGGGACGAGTCCATCGCCGCCGACCTCGAGACCGCCGCCGACCGCGCGGCACAACGGGGTGCCCGCCCCGAGGCGGTCCGGGCCTACGAGCGTGCGGCCACCCTGTCGCAGGGGGTCACCGGTCGGGCACGTCGGCTGGGCCGGGCTGCCGAGACCGCACGGGCCGCCGGCATGACGGCCGAGGCGATCGAGCTCCTGGAGCAGGTCGACTCCCTCGCCGCCGACCCCGAGACGGTCACCGAGACCGCCGTCACGCAGACGGTGCTGAGCCTGACCACGGGTGCTGCCGGTCGACCACGCATCGAACTCCGCCGGATCCGGCCCGTGCTCGCCGGCCCGGAGCACGCGGACCGGCTCGTGCGGGTGCTCTGGGCGGCGGCCCTCAACGCCCGCGGCCGCAACCTGCCGCGATCGGAGTGGAAGGACATCGAGGCGGCCCTGCTCGCGACACGCTCGGCGAGCCCGCTGAAGTCGGTGGCCCTCGCCGTGCTGGCGCCACTCGGCTCCGCCCACCACCTGCGCACCGAACTCGCACACCTGGTGCCGCAGCTCACCGAGCAGCCGCTCGCGATGGCGTCCCTCGCGATCGCCGCCGAGTCCCAGCAGGACCTCGAGACCGCGCTGACGTGCTGGGAGCTTGCGTACGAGCGTGCACACCAGCTCGGCGCCGTCGCCGACGAGGCCCAGGCGCTCCGCGGCCGGGCGACGGTGCTCATGCTGCGCGGGCGGGTGCGGGACGGCCTGGCCGACGCCGAGTACGCCGTCCGCATCGCCCGCGACGTCCAGCTCCCGCTCATCGCCGGGATGGCCTACGCCACGCTCGCCCGGGGCCACGCCCTGCTCGGCGACGACGAGGCCGCGCTGGCCGCCCTGCGCGAGGGCTCGGAGTTCGCGCACGGCGGGCGGCTCGCCCTGGCCAGCGCCGACGCGCGGTGGGCAGCGGGACTGGTCGCCCTCGGTCAGCGGCGCCACCGGGACGCCCAGATCGAGTTCACGCACATGACCGTCCACGCGACCCGGTCCCTGTGGGCGATCGCCGACCGCACCGAGGCCGCGGTCCGGGGCGGTCGACCCGATTCGGTGGTCGAGAACGTCGCCGAGGCCGAGGCGGTCGCCCGTACCACCGGGTCCGCACACCTGACCGCCCTCGTCGTGCGGAGCCGGGCCCTGCTCGCCGAGGGCACGGACTCGACGGGAACCGACACCGACGGCGCGGGCGGCGCGGACCCGGAGTCCCTCTACGCCCGCGCGATCGAGGCCGGTCGCCTCGCCGACGCCCCGGTCGAACTGGCGAGGACCCAGCTGCTGTTCGGCGAGTGGCTCCGCCGCGAGCGCCGGGTGGTCGAGGCACGGCTGCACCTCCGCGAGGCGCTCCACGCGTTCGACGCCGCCGGCACCGCGGGCTTCGCCGCCCGCGCCGCGGCGGAACTCCGCGCAGCCGGCGAGGCCCCGGAACGGGCCGACAGCACGACGGCGCCGACACGCGAACGGCTCACACCCCAGGAGCTGCAGATCGCGCGGCTCGCCGCCGCCGGCATGACGAACCGCGAGATCGCGGACCGCATCTACCTGTCGCACCGCACCGTCAGCACCCACCTGTACAAGGTGTTCCCCAAGCTCGGCGTGACGAGTCGCACCGAGCTGGCGGCCGCGCTGGCAGCGTCCGGTCCGACGGACTGACGCACCGGGCGACGACCTGGAGGCACGGGTTACGTCACGCAACGGATGCACCGTGGGCGGACCAGCTGCGAGCCTCGTGGCGGCGACCCGGCATCGGGTCGCGACCACGACGACCACCGGGAGGCGCCCATGCCGGAAGGCTCCGCCGACGACACCGCCGACCACGCGGCTGCGCGGCTGCCGGACGCGCCGAGCGCGTTCTTCACGGCCCTCGTGACCGAGCACTTCGTGCTCCAGACCGCGCGCGGCATCACCGTCTCGGAGTCGTCGACCCGGGCCGCGATCTACCTGACGACACTGTCGAGCGCCCTGGTGGCGTTCGGGTTCCTGGCCGACACCGACTTCGCCACGGGCTACCTCGCCGTGGTGATCCCGGTCGTCGTGCTGCTCGGGGTCTTCACCTACGAGCGACTCGTCCAGACCTCGCTGGAGGACGTGGTCGCCCTCGCCGCGATGCAGCGGATCCGCCGCTGGTACGGCACGATCCTGCCCGGCGTCCCGCGGTACTTCCCGGTGCCCGAGGACCGGATCGCGCCGAACGAGCTGCTCGACATCGGGCTCCGGTTGTCCTGGCGCGGGGTGTTCTTCACGCTGTCGAGCGCGATCGCGGTCGTGAACTGCATCGTCGCCGGTGCCGGGGCGGCACTGCTGACCGCGAGCACGTGGGCGCCGTCCGGGTCCCTGGCCGCCGGGGTGGTCACTGCCGTCCTGCTCGCCGCTGTGCACGGGATCTACCAGGAGCGTCGGTACGCGCGGGTCCTCGGCATCCTGCGGTCCGACATCCGAGAACGACGACGAGAACGAGACGGACTGACACCATGACCGAACCCCTCCTGCAGGCACACGACCTGACGAAGTCGTTCCCCGGGCCGGAACAGTCGAGGGTCCCGGTGCTCCGGGGTGTCTCACTGTCCGTGCTGCCGGGCGAGTTCGTCGCCGTCGTCGGCCCCAGCGGCTCCGGCAAGTCGACGCTGCTGTACTGCCTGTCCGCCCTCGAGCCCTACGACAGCGGATCGGTGTCGATCGCCGGGCAACGCCTCGAGACCCTCCGACCGAAGCAACTGCAGGCACTCCGCCGTTCGACGGTCGGCTTCGTGTTCCAGTCCTTCAACCTCATCCCGTCGCTGACCGCGCGGCAGAACATCGCGCTGCCCGCCAGCCTCGCCCACCGGCCGGTCTCCGCGGACCAGGTCGACGCGGCGCTCGCCTCGGTCGGACTCGCCGACCGCGGCGACCACCGACCGGGCGCGCTGTCCGGCGGGCAGCAGCAGCGGGTCGCGATCGCCCGGGTCCTGGCGTCCGAACCGCACGTCGTGTTCGCCGACGAGCCGACCGGCGCGCTCGACACCACCGCCGGTGACGCGGTCCTCGACCTGCTGCGCCGGGTGGCCGACGGTGACAGGTCGGTGGTGATGGTCACGCACGACCTCGAAGCGGCTGCGCGTGCCGACCGTGTGCTCGTCCTGCGCGACGGGGCCGTGCACCGCGAGCTGGCGCACCCGGACGCCGCCGCGGTCCTCGAAGCACTGACCGCCGCCGCGCAGGAGGCCTGACGTGCTCCGACTCGTCCTGAGCGACCTGCGGCAGAACGCCGGCACCTGGATCGGCGCACTCGTCGTCAGCGCAGCCACCGCGGCGGCTGCCGCCATCGCGGCCGGGATGCTCGAGACCGGCTTCGCGCTCATCGGGTCAGGCAGGCCGACGGACCTGCTCCGGGCCGGCGGCCTCGCCACGCTCGCCTCGCTCGTCGTCGTGCTGACGATCATCGCCGTCACCGCCGTCCTCGGCAGCGTCACCCGCCTGACGATCGACCTGCAGCGGCGGGGCTACGCGCTCTGGCAGCTGGTGGGGGTGCCGTCCCGCACGGTCACGGTCGTCGTCCGGCTGCAGCTCGCCGTCGTGGCACTGGTCGGCAGCACGATCGGCTGCCTCGTCGTGGCCCCGTTCGTGCCGGCGTTCCTGCACTTCGGGCTGTCGGAGTCCGACGGGCTCCGGGACCTCGACGAAGGGTTCGGACCGACCAGCGCCGTCGCGGTCGTGCTCGCGGTGACGCTCGTCGTCGTCCTGAGCAGTCTCCGGCCGTCGCGCCGAGCCGGTCTCGTCCGCCCGATCGAGGTCCTGCGGGAGCCCGAGTCCGTCCGCACCCGGACGACCTGGACCCGCTGGGCCGCGAGTGCCGTCGCACTGCTGCTCGCCGGGCTCCTGACCAGCTCGATCGTCGACGCCGGCGTCCGGACCGGTGGCCAGGTGCTGCTGATCGGGCCGCTCCTGACGGCGGCCTGCACCGCGATCGGCCACGCGGTGTTCCCGGTCGCCCTCCGGGCATGGACCGCGGTGGTGCCCACGCACCGATCGGCATCGTGGTTCCTCGCACGCAACGCCGCCGCGTTCTCCGTCGACCGGAGCAGCGCCACGGTGAGCGCGCTCGTCATCACGATCGCCCTGCCCGGAAGCCTCTTCGCCGGCTTCGACACCCTGGGTGACGCCGTGCACCGGACCACGGGGTCGTCATCGGGTGGTGGACTCGACCTGCAGAGCGTCCTGCTCATGCTCGGCGGGCCGCTGCTCGTTTCGCTCTTCGGCGCGGCCGCCACCGTCCTGATGGCCGGACGCACCCGCGAGCAGGAGGCCGCGCTGGTCGAGGCCGCCGGCGGGTCCCGCGCCACCGTGCTCGCCCGCGCAGCCTGGGAGTCCGTCATCCTCGTCGGCACCGCGGTCCTCGTCGCCGCCGTCGTCCTCGTGCTGACCGGCTGCGGACAAGCCGTCGCGCTCGCGGTCACCGTCCCCGGCACGCAGCCCCACCTGGGTCTGCGAGCCGCCCTTCCGGCCGCCCTCGTGAGCCTCGTGCTCATGGTGGCCGCCGGCACGATCCCCCTCCTCGCGGGACGCAGACGCAGCATCCCGCTCGTCCTCGCCGCCGACTGACCCCGAACCAGGAAGACCCCTCTTGCGCATCCTCTTCTCCGGCGTCCCCGCACTCGGACACCTCCTGCCCCTCGTCCCGCTCGCCCGTGCCGCACAGGCGGCCGGCCACGACGTCGCCCTGCTCACCAGTGGTGGGATGCGCGAGCCCATGGCGACCGAACTGCCCACGGTGCCGGTCCTGGCGGCCGGACCCATGCCTCCCGACCTGTTCGCCGAGGTGGCCCGCCGCATCCCCGGCAGCGACCCCGCGAACCGGCCCGAACCGGCGGCCGTCGCCGAGTTCTTCGCTGGCACCCGCGTCGACCTGACCGCCGACGACGCCGAGCGCGCAGCGCGCGGGTGGGCGCCCGACGTGGTCGTCGCGGACGCCGTCGACCTGGTCGGACCGCTCGTCGCCGCGGAACTCGGCGTGCCGTACGCGATCGTCGCCTTCGGCCCCGAGGTCCCCGAGGAGTTCCGCCGCCCGATGGCCGAGCTCGTCCTCCCCCGCTACGCCGAGCGAGCAGTGGTGCCCACCCCGCCCATCGCCCTGCTCGACCCGACGCCGGTGTCGCTGCAGGCACCCGGGTGGACGCAGCCGCCCGTCACGATCCCGTTCCGTTCCGAACCGCACAGCCGACCCGACACCGCCGCCGCCGCCGAGCCGCTCGCACCGGTCTCGGTGCGCGGAGGACGACCGCGGGTGCTCGTCACCCTCGGCACGGTCTTCGGCGACGCCGCGCTGCTGACGGCGATCCTCGACGGGTTCCAGCCCGACGAGGCCGACCTGGTGGCGACCGTCGGGGTCATCGGCGAGCGCCTCGACGACAGCGAGCACGTGCACTTCGTGCCGTTCCGCCCGATGCGCGAGCTGCTCGAGGGCGTGGACCTGGTCGTCGCAGCGGCCGGCGCCGGCACGGCGCTCGCCGCGGCCAGCGTGGGCGTGCCGATGGTGCTGCTCCCGCAGGGCGCGGACCAGTTCATCAACGCCGCCCGTGCCGCCGAGGCCGGTGTCGCGGTCGTGGTCGACGAGCCGTCGGCGGTCGGTCCTGCGGTGCACCGGATGCTCGCGGAGCGCAGTCACTTCGCCGCGGCACGGCGACTGGGCGACGAGACCGCGCAGCGCCCGAGCGCGACGGACGCCGTCAGGGAGCTCGTCGAACGGGTCGAGCGCGTCGCCTGACGACGACGCTCGTCAGCGGTCGGTCGGCCCGGGTCCTGTGGGGTCCGGGCCGAACACCGTCTGGGTGAACCGCTGCGCGAGCGGGTCGTCCTGGTCCCCGAGCCGGATGCCGAGCAGCGTGTTGATGAGCATCCCCTTGGCCAGGAACGACTCCGCCGCGGACTCCGACAGCCCGGCCTCCTCGACCAGGAAGTGCAGGATCCGGGTGAAGCCGTCTCGGGCGACCGGTCCGACGACGGGGTCGGCACCGAGCATGTACGACTGCATCACGATGAGGTGCACGCCGTCCTCGGTCGCGAGCGCACGGTACGCAGCGCCGAGGCGGGACGCGACGGTGCCCGGCTGCCCGTCGTCGAGTGCCGCCCGGAACGCGTCGAGCACGGCTTCGAGGCACCCGTCGACGACGGCGAGGAACAGGTTCTCCTTCGAGCCGAACATCCGGACGACGTACGGCTGGCTGATGCCCGCGGCCTGGGCGATGCGCTCCGTGGTCGCGCCGTGGTACCCCTGCCGGGCGAACACGGCGGCCGCCGCGGTCAGGGTGGCCTCGCGCCGCTGGCTGCCGGCCATGCGCTCCGCACCCTTCGGGACCGGACCCCTTGCTGTCTCCATGCCGTGAGGGTATCATCCGATTCCATGAGTAATGAATCGATTACTAACAACGCTGCGAAGCCCGCCGGCTTCCCCCCGGTCCGCCGGGTCCTGCCCGTCCTCGTCACCCAGATCCTGGTCGCGATGACCGTCGCCGGAGCGTTCGCCGGCCTGTACATCGGCCTGCAGAAGGCCCCGACACCCCACCACCTGCCCATCGCCGTCGTCGGCACCCAGGTGGCCGACGCGGCGGGCGAGGCGCTCGGCGACCGCCGACGTGCGCACCGCCGGTTCCCCCTCCGACGCACGCGACCTCGTCCGGTCCCGCGACGCGGTCGCAGCCCTCGTCCCCGGCAGCGACGGTTGGTCCCTGTACACGGCAGGCGCCGAGGGACGGAGCGCGACGACCGCCGCGACCACGATGCTCTCCGGGGTCGCGGCCGGCGCCGGTGCCTCCGTCACCAGCACACAGGACGTCGTCCCGCTCGCGACGAACGATGCCCAGGGCATCGCGGGGTTCTACCTGGTCTTCGGCACGACCCTGGCGGCGTTCATCCTGGCGCAGGTCATGAACTCACTCGGCGCCCTCGCGCGCCTCCGCACCCGGATCGTCGTCACGGTGGTGGGGAGCATCGCCGCAGCCGCGGTGGTCGCCGTCATCGCCGGGCCGATCGACGGCGCCGTCCCCGCAGCGACGGGCGCCGTGATCGTGGTGCTCTCGCTCCTCGCCGTCGCCGTCTCGCTGTCCACGATGGCGATCACCTCGATCGTCGGACCGATGGGCGTGATCGTCTCGACGCTCCTCTTCACAACCCTCGGCAACGCGACGAGCGGTGCGACGATCAGCACCCACCTGTTGCCACCCGTGCTCGCCACCGTCGGACAGGCCCTCCCGCCGGGTGCCGCGTTCGGCGCCGTCACGGGGTTCAGCTACTTCGACGGGGCTGGCGCGACGGGCGCGCTCCTCACGTTGGGTGCGTGGATCGTCGCCGCAGCCGTGTCCCTGTCGGTGGCGCACGGGGTGCGGACCGGCGCCGCACGGCGACGGGACGTCGCGGCGATCGTCGGACCGGTGCCGCCGGCCGCCGTCGTGGCGTGAGCGATGCAGTCACCGCGAGCGGCTGACGGACTGGAGGCCCGGTGCCAGCTGGCACCGGGCCTCCAGTCCGCCTGTCGGCACGGCCGATTCGTTGCCGGATCGAGACACCCGTCCGGCCCGGCGTGCGGCATGGTTGAGCCACCGATGGCAGGCAGGACGGAGCGCACGGTGGAACGAGTGGTGGGGTGGGCCACGATCGCGGTGGTCGTCACCGTGACGGTGTCGATGTTGCTGGTGGTCCAGACGACCACTTGTCTCGACGCCGTCCCCGGAGCGGGCACGAGCTCCTGCACGACCACGCCGATGATCGGTGTCGCCGGCACGTGGGTCGCGGCTGTCACCGGCGCCGTCGTGCTCGCGGTCTGCGTCTGGCAGATCGTCCGGGCGGCCCGGTCTGGCAGGGCCGTCCGATGACGAGCACGGGTCCTGCGGCGAATCCGCGTCCGTGGACGCTGATCGCCGTCGCGGTGCTGGTGGGCTGGGCGATCGTGACGGCGCTGCTGTTCCCGGTTACCGGGGCCGACGAGCACGAGGGGCCCGGCGACCAGGTCTGGCGGACCTCGTCGAGCACGCTCGGCGTGCCGCTCTCACCGGAGTGGGACGTCCTCGTCTGGCTCGCCGCACTCGCGCTGGTGCCGGTCGTCGTCGTCGGGCTCGTGTTCCTGCTCCGTCGCCGACGACCGCACACCGCGCCCGTCAGTCCGTCCCCGGGTGGCCCTGTCCACTGAGGTGCGCGCGGAGCACGTCACGGACGCTCGTCCACGACTGCACGCCGTAGCGGTCGTTGTCGACGTGGTGCAGCTGCGCCTGCCCGCTGAACATGCTCACGAAGTACTGCATCCCCTGCCATGCCGGGAACGTCTCGTCGGGGTCCTTCGACAGGCGCTTGCCGACGGCGCTCATTGCGGACAGGGTCCCGGTGGTGCCGGCCCACTGCAGCCGGAAGCGCTCCCCCGTCAGCTCGCTCATGGTGCGTGCGACGTCGCGTGCGGTGACCTGGTCGCCCGCCATCTCGATCACCCGCGGAGCATCGTCGTCCAGGGCGGCGAGCGCCGTGACCCTGGCGACGTCGTCCTTCGTGGTGAAGTCGAGCACCTGGTCCGCCGACGACCAGAACAGGACGAGCCGACGGCCGAACAGGATCATCGGGGCTTCGCCGGTCAGCAGGTCAGTGAACATGCCGGTCAGGATCGAGGTCGCCTGCACCGGGGCAGCGTCGAGGTCGGCGGCGAACTCGCGCCGCAGCTCGAAGTTGCGGTTGGTGCCGGGTGCGATCCGCCGGTAGTCGGCCGAGTAGTCGGACGGGATGAACCGCCGGACGCCCGCCGCCACGGTCGCCGCGAGCAGCGCGCGCTGGGCGTCGACGATCACCGGACGGGTCCCGCTGACGGCGGAGACCACGACGTCGGCGCCGCTCACGGCCCGGGTCAGGGCGTCGTGGTCGCCGTACTCGGCGGCGACGACGTCGACACGGGGGCCGTCGCCGAAGCGCTCTGCGGCGGTCGTGCTGCCGGGCCGGGTGAGGACCCGTACTCGCACGTCGTGCTGGGTGAGCTCGCGGACGATGCGGTGCCCGAGGTCGCCGGTGGCGCCGGCGACGAGGATGGTGGTGGTCATGGGCGGGGCCTCACTGCAGTGGTCGTCGACGTGGTCGTCGCGGTGCGCCGTCGGGATCGCTCCGGGACGGCGAGGGGGTGTTGGAACGTGGGGTCCGCCTGGTCCGGTCCGGCGGTGCCGAGCCCGGCGGTGAGCGCGACGCGGGCCAGCAGCCGGCGCAGCGTCGCCTGTTCGTCGTCGTCGAGGTGCCGCATGAGCACGCCCTCGGCGCCGCGCAGGGCGGACCGCGTCCGGGCGAGCAGGGCACGGCCGGCGTCGGTGGGGTGGACCTGCCGCACCCGCCGGTCGGTCGGGGCGGGGCGGCGCTCGACGAACCCGCCCGCCTCGAGCGCGTCGACGATGTAGGTCATCTGGGTCTTGTCGATCCCGAGGCGCTGCGCGAGCCCGAGTTGCGACGACGGCTCCTCGCTGGTGATCGCGACGAGCACCTGGTAACCACGGGGACCTCCCGGCACGTCGGCGACCGCCTCGCTGCCCAGCCGTGTGAAGCCCTGGAGCGCCAGCGGCAGCGCCCACCCGAGTTCGGATTCGATCCCTTCGGCACCCCAGTCGATCTCGGGGAGTGCGTCTGTCGGCGTCGGACTGTCCATACCGGAGACCGTACCGGAACAAGATCGTCTTGTGCAAAGATCATCTGCGATCAAGACGGACAGCCGCCCTGACGCCGAGCAGCCGAGGACCCCATGTCGGACACCGCAGCCATCACCCCGTTCACCCTCGACGTCCCCCAGGTGGAGCTCGACGACCTGCGCCGCCGTCTGCTGGCCACCCGCTGGCCCGATGCCGAGACCGTCGGGGACACCTCGCAGGGACCCCGACTCGAGAAGATCCGCGCCCTCGTCGAACACTGGACGACGGAGTACGACTGGCGCCGGACCGAGGCGCTGCTGAACGGCTGGGGCCAGTACACGACCCACATCGACGGGCTCGAGGTCCACTTCCTGCACGTCCGGTCCGCCGTCCCCGGTGCCCGTCCGCTCCTGCTCACCCACGGCTGGCCCGGTTCCGTCCTGGAGTTCCGCCACGCGATCGGTCCGCTCACCGACCCGGTGGCGCACGGCGGCGACGCGGCGGACGCCTTCCACGTCGTGATCCCGAGCCTGCCCGGCTTCGGCTTCTCCGGGAAGCCGACGACGACCGGGTGGAACACCGCCCGGACCGCGCGGGCCTGGTCGGCACTGATGTCCCGGCTCGGGTACACGGACTGGTTCGCCCAGGGCGGCGACCTCGGCGCCACCGTCACCGCGGAGCTCGCGGCACTGCAGGCCGCCGGGGACATCGGGCTCGCCGGGATCCACCTCAACATGGCGCTGTTCATGCCGACGGACGACGAAGCCCGGAACGCCTCCCCCGACGAGCAGGTCATGCTGCAGGAGAGCGGCCACTACTGGCAGGAGCTGTCGGCCTACTCGCAGCAGATGTCGACCCGCCCGCAGACCATCGGGTACTCGTTGGCGGACTCCCCCGTCGGGCTGGCGTCGTGGATCTACGCGATGTTCCAGGACGTCGGCGGCTCCCACGACGAACACGGCGATGCCGAACGGCTCTTCCCGCTCGACGAGATCATCGACGACGTCCTGCTGTACTGGCTGCCGAACACCGCTGCGTCCTCGGCGCGCATCTACTGGGAGGCGACGCGGACCGGCTGGGCCACCCCGGGCACCGTCGAGGAACCACTGACCCTGCCGGTCGGGCTGAGCATCATGCCCGGCGAGTACGTCCGCCGGTCGCGCCGCTGGGCAGCGCGCCGGTACACGGACCTGGTGTTCTTCAACGAGGTCGCGCGCGGCGGCCACTTCGCGATGCTCGAACAGCCGGAGCTGCTCGTCGACGACGTCCGTGCGACGTTCCGCGGGCTCCGGTGACGGCGACCGAGCGGATCACCAGCAGCAGGGCGTAGCCGATCATCACGCCGCCCAGCGTCGGCACGAGCCAGGCGCGCGCGTCGCCCGCGACGGCGGTGTTCACGAACCCCAGGCCGGGGATCGAGTACCAGACCCGCCCCATGACCTGCGCGGCGACGACCCGTTCGGGATCGACGGCGGAGTTGTTGTCGCCCTTGAACGTGAACAGGCGGCGACCGTCGGCGCCGATCGCGACGGCGACCACGCGGTGCGAGATCACGCCGGGCCGATCGACCCGGATCTGGTAGGTGACGATGTCGCCGACACCGATGTCCGAGGGGTCCACCGGGCGGACGACCGCCAGGGTGCCCGGTGGCATCCCCGGCTCCATCGAGCTCGTCAGCACGGTGAGCGGCACCGAACCGGTGATCCGCGGCACGAGGATCGCCAGCGCCGCGAGCCCGACCACGGCGATCAGGAGCAGGACCGCGGCCGTCTGCCCCAGCAGCCGGAGGGCGCTCGACCAGCGGGCACCCTGCGGCTGCGGCTGCGGCTGCGGCTCCCGCTCCGGCTTCGCCTGCAACACTGCGGTCGTCACGACGTGGCCCGGAGGGAGAACAGCTGGAGTCCGGACGTGCTGCAGTCGGCGACCGTCATCGGGTTGGCGGTGGCGGACCCGCTCGACGCCGTCAGGCAGAGGTCGTTCCGGTTGCGGAACCGGAAGAGCCCACTGCCCGCGCCGACCGCTTCGGCCGTCCACTTCTGGGCGCTGATGTCGTTGTCGGGACGGAGCAGGGCGGAGCGGTCACTCGGGGCGTCCCAGTACAGCGACGGGTTCGACGGAGACGTGATCCGGAGCCAGTCATCCTCGGGCGTGAAGCGCCAGGTCTGCGTCGCGCTGGTCGTGCAGGACGTCGTGGTGATCGGCGAGCCGGACGCCGACCCACCACTCGCGACGCACGTGCCGGTGGCGTCGTTCCGCAGGACGTACCGGCTCGTCGACGTGTACCAGCCGGTGGCGTGCTGGATGCCGGGAGACGACGGCGACGCGTGGCCGCCCGTCCCGCTGGCGACCGCTCGCACCGTGTACGCGTAGTACTTCGAGACCTGCAGACCGGTGTCGGTGAAGGACCGGACGGACGCCGACGTCACGCTGACCAGGACGCCGTCCCGGTACACGGCGTAGGAACCGATGCCGCTGGCGTCCGCGGGCGCTGCCCAGGTGACGGTGATGCTGCTGTCGGTCTCGGCGGTCTTCGACGGCACCGACGGGGTGACGGTGTCGGCGACGTTCTGGGCGGCGCGGGCGTGCGCGGTGCCGACCCAGGCCCCCTGACGGGCGGTGACGGTCGCGTCCAGGGTGGTCGAGCCTCCGGAGAGGTCGAAGCGCTGGCCCTGGCTGACGGACGTCCGCACACAGGTCGAACGGCTCGCGCCGGCGGCGAGGGTGGCGACCACGGGGGCGATCGTCGTGCCCGAACCGGTGATCGCCGCACTCGACGGAGCACCGGAGCAGGGGTTGGCGTTCGTGGACTGCCAGACGTCGATCCGGACGGCGCTCGACACCGCGGATCCGGCGGTCGCTGCGAGCGACAACGAGGTGGTGGCGGGGACGGACCCCGAGTTCGACACCGTGACGAGCGCCGTGTGGGACAGCGCGGCGGAGGAGTACGTGGTGGCGAGGTCCTCGACGCCGCGGATGCCGACCGAGACGGAGCCGGTCGTCGCGGCGGCCCGGACGGACTGTGCCGGGGCGGTCCACGTCGCCCACGCCGTCCCGCCGCTCACGAGTTCGAGCGCGACGACCGCGGCGGCCGTCGCTCCGAGCAGGAGCACGCGTCGACGCGGAGTGCGGTCGGTCATGATCCTGCCTGCGTCCCGCTGATGGTCGTGGTGAAGTCGGTGGAGAGGCCCTGCTGCGAGGCGGCTGCGTCGGCCGGCATCGCGACGGCGAGGCAGAGGACGACGGCGGCACCCGGGGGCAGTGCGATGCCCGCGGACCGCGGCGAGGTCGAGTCGAGCGTGCCGGACCACGTGGGGCGCACGCTGCCGGCCCGGCACACGGCCGCCGACGTCGCAGCACCGACGGTCACCTGCAGGTCACTGCGGACACCGGAGGCCGACGTCGTCGTGCCGGCTCGCGCCATCGCGACGCCGAGGTCGAGGGGGACGTCGCCGGTGTTCGTCGCGGTGACCACGCCGAACTCGGTGGCACCGGGGTAGAGCGGTGCGGACGGCAGCGCGAGACTGCTCAGCGACAGGTCCGCGGACCCGGCGGTGATCGTCGCGGGCTCGGTCGAGGACCGGGCGCTGAGGAGGGCGAACGTGCCACCGTCGGTGGAGATGGCGACGACCGCCACGATCCCCACCGCGGCGGCGGCGAGCAACGTCGCCGTCGGCCAGCCGGTCATCGCGCCCCCTCGGCGCCGGCGGCTCACGCCTGGGTCAGGGTCACGGCGATGGCGTCGAGGTCGACCGACCCGTTCTGCGTGCCGTCCTCGACACCGGGGGTGGTGCTCTTCGGGAAGGCGATGGTCACGCCGACGCGGACGTCCTGCTGCGAGCCGGTCTGCCCGGTCACCGTGTACGGCGCAGCAGCACCGGAGACCCCGTCCCCGGACGCGGTGAGCACCGCGTTCGCCGACAGGTACTTCGCCAGCGCGACGTCCGCCGGAGCCGACGTCGAGGTGGCCTCGACCGATGCCGGGTCCACGGCCAGGGTGGCCTTCAATCCCTTGCCGTTCGCGGTGACGACCATGTCCTGCGAGTAGGTGACGACGTCGCCCGGCACGATCGGGTAGCCGTCCAGTGTCGAGAGCGGCGACCCGCCGTTGACGGTCCAGCTCGCCGCCTGCGTGGTCGGCTTGATCGAGAGTGCGCCGGCGACGATGGTGCCCCCGGCGGTCTCGGCGCTGGAGTTCCAGAGCGCGAAGGTGCCGGCGCCTCCGAGCAGGAGGGCGACGCCCGCTGCGCCGATGATCGAGGCGGTGATGATCTTCTTCATGGTGTGCTCTCTGCGACGTCGAACGTCGGATCTGCGTCGACCACGTGCGAGCGGACAGCTCGATGAGCTGCTGGCAGCCACGCCCCGGGGAAGGGCGCGGCGCATCGACCGGGGAACGTGGTGCTCGACCTGCTGGGAGCGGCAAGTGCAGGAGACGAAGCCCTGCGAGCAGGGACCCGCCGACGGCCGGTCGTGCTGCTTCGCTGAGTATGACATGACAATGCCCCGCGTGCCGATCTGCGCGGAGGCACAGGCAGACTGGCAGGTTGACACACCCTCACCTGCTCACTCGGAGGCGAGAGCCTTGTGGACACAAGTAGATACCGCTACTCTCCGATAGTGCGAATATCTGAACTTGCCCGAGCGGCGTCCACGCCGGTCACCGCCGTCAAGTACTACCAACGCGAAGGCCTGCTGCCTCCCGGCGAGAAGTCGGCGCCGAACCAGACCGCCTACGACGACCGGCACGTCGAACGGGTCCGGCTCGTCCGGGCACTCCTGGAGACCGGCGGGCTCTCGGTCGCCGTGACGAAGCAGGTCCTGGCCGTGCTCGATGCCGAGACCGCACCGCTGGCCGAGGTCTTCGCCGTCGCCCAGTACGCGATGACCACCCCGCGCTCCCCCGAGCCCGAGGCGACCCCGGAGGCCCGTACCCGGATCGAGGAACGGGTGTCGACCGCCGGCTGGTGCGCGACGTCGGACAACCCGGGACTCGAGACCGCGGCCCGGGCGCTCGACGGGCTGCGCACCATCGGGTTCGACGCTCCGGACGACTACCTCGACGCCTACGTGTCGGCAGCGGCGAGCGCGGCACGTGCTGACGTCGCCGCGCTGCAGGACCGCGACGGCCGGACCGCGATGGCGGAGTTGATGGTGATCGGCACCGTCCTCGGCGATCCGCTCTTCGCAGGACTCCGGCGCCTGGCGCAGCAGGACGCCACCCACGACCTGTTCCCCGTCGCCGAGGCGGACGAGGCCGGCGCATGACCGCTCCGCTGCACGTCGTCCTGGGCGGCAACGGTGTCGTCGGGCGCGAGACGCTCCGAGCCCTCCGCGAGCACGACGTCACCGCCGTGTCCGTCGGCCGGCGCCCGTCGACACCAGCAACGGCAGGCAACAACGAGAGCGAGAGCGCCAACGCCACCCCCGAACACCTCATCGCCGACCTGCTCGACCCCACCGCCGTCCGCCGCGCATTGCACGGCGCCGACGTCGCGTACCTCGTCGCCGGACTGCCGTACTCGTCGGGGGTCTGGGCCGACCAGTGGCCGCGGATCGTCGACAACGTCGTCGAGGCAGCCCTGGCCGAGGGCACCCACCTGGTGTACCTCGACAACGTCTACGCCTACGGCCGCGTGTCCGGGCCGATGACCGAGGCGACCCCGATCAACCCCTCCGGCCGGAAGGGTGCGGTGCGCGCGGCCGCCCTCGAACAGCTGCGGACCGCGGCCGAACGCGGACTGGCCGTCACCATCGGGCGGAGCGCCGACTTCACCGGCCCCGGGGCGACGACGAGCGTGTTCAACGGGTTCGTCGTCGACAGGATCGCCGCCGGCAAGCGCCCGACCTGGCTGCTCGACGCCGACCAGCCGCACTCCCTCACCGCCACGACCGACATCGGCGACGCGCTCGTGGTCCTCGGCACCGACGACCGTGCGACGGGCCGGACCTGGCACCTGCCGACCGCCCCGGCGCTGACCGGGCGGCAGTACGTCGAGCTCGCCGGGGCACCCGCCGCTCGCACGGCCGTGATGTCGTCGGCCACGCTGCGCTTCGGTGCCCTGTTCAACACGTCCGCCCGCGAGACGCTCGAGCTGCGGTACCAGTACACCGACCCCTACGTCTTCGACTCGTCGGCGTTCGAGCAGACCTTCGGCGTGCACCCGACCCCCACCGCCGACGTCGTGGCCGCCGCCCTGCTGCACGCCCGGAGCGTGACCCGGTGATCGCCGCCGTCCGCCGAGCGGTCACGTGGCACCCGGCACTCATGGCCGTCGCCGGCCTGATGGTCGTGTCCACCGCGGTCTGCCTCGTCGGACTCGTCGTGGATCCCCGGACCATCCTCGGAGCACCGGCGTGGATGAAGCCCCTGAAGTTCTCGCTGTCGATCCTGCTCTACGCCGTCACGTGGGCGTGGCTCATCGCCCACCTGCCGAAGTGGCAGACGCTGGCTCGCCGACTCGGCACCGTGGTCGCCGTGGCCCTGGTGGTGGAACAGGTGCTCATCGTGTGGGCCGCCGCCACCGGCACGACGAGCCACTTCAACGTGTCGAACAGCGTGCACGTGGTGGTGTGGGCGGTGATGGCGGTGGCGATCACGACGCTCTACCTCTGCACCTTCGTCACCTCGATCGCGCTGTTCTTCCTCCGCCTGCCCACCCCGGCACTGACGGTCGCCGTCCGTGCCGGTGCCGTCATCGCGCTCGGCGGCATCGGGGTCGCGTTCCTGATGACCGGCCCGACCCCCACCCAGCTCAGCGCCCCGGACGGGATCGTCGGCGCCCACACGGTGGGGATCGCGGACGGCGGCCCCGGGGTGCCACTGCTCGGGTGGAGCACCGTCGGCGGTGACTACCGGGTCGCCCACTTCGTCGGCATGCACGCCCTGCAGGTGCTCCCGCTGGTGGCACTCCTCGTCGCCGCCGCCGGACGGCGCCTGCCGTGGCTGGCACACCCGACCACGCAGGTGCGGATCGTGGTCGTCGTCGCGGTCGCGTGGGCGGCGGGCACCGTGCTCCTCACTGTGCAGGCCGCGGTCGGACAGTCGGTGGTCCACCCCGCCGGCGCGGTGGGCGCGGTGGCGTGGTCACTCGTCGTGCTCGCCGCAACTGCGAGCGCGGCCGTGCTGCTCCGTGCCCGCCTGCTCCGTGCCCGCACCGCTCCGGCGGCGCGACTGCACTGACGGATCAGCGGACCCGGAGCCCTCGGGAGATCAGGTCGGCGGCAGCACGGGCTTCCGTCGCCCACCCGGGGCGATCGATCCCGGCCCCGATGCCGTGCAGCAGCATGAGCACCGTCCCGGGGGCGACGTCGGACCGGATGGTGCCGTCGGCAGCAGCGCGCGCCATCAGCTCGGCGAGCGTCCGCTCCAGGTCTCCCCCACCCTCGGCCTGCGTGGTGGCGTCGACGACGGCGGCGAGGGTGCGCGCGAGCCCCGCGTGGTCGACCACGTACTCCACGAACCCGTGCAGGAAGTCGTCGAGGCTCTCGGCCGCTGGTCGCGTCGAGTCACGAGCACGGCGGCAGAGGACGTCGACCTCACCCCGGTAGACCGCAGCCGCCAGCGCTTCGCGTGTCGGGAAGTGTCGGTAGAGGGTGCCGACGCCGACTCCCGCGCGTCCGGCGAAGTCGTCGAACCGGAGCTGCTCGTCACGCTCGAACGCCGTCCGGGCAGCGGCCACGATCGCGTCGCGGTTCCGACGGGCGTCGGCGCGCATCGGCTTCTCGGCAGGCAGGGGTTCCTCGACCGGCACGGGCACTCCTTGACAAGTGGAAACAATCTCCATATCTTCCAAGTGGAGATCGTCTCCAGACTAGCGGACAGGTGCCTGATGCGGATCCTCATGCTCGGCCGGGGCGTCATCGCCACGATCTACGGCCAGGCCTTCCAGCACTCCGGGCACCAGGTCGACCACCTGGTGCGGCCGGGGCGTGCTGCCGAGTACGGCGACACCGTGCAGACCGACGTCATCGACGGCCGCCGCGGACCCCTGGGGCAGCGGACCCGATCGACGTCGCCGACGAGACTGGTCGAGTCGATCGACACGGACGACGCCTACGACCTCGTCGTCCTCAGCGTCGGCCACCACCGACTGCAGGAGGCCGTGGCCACCCTGTCGCCCCGCATCGGCGACGCCACGGTGCTGGTCCTCGGCAACGTGTGGGACGAACCCCTCGCCGCGGTCGCACCGCTCGCCGCGGACCGGGTGCTGTTCGGGTTCCCGGGCGCCGGCGGCGGGTTCGACGCCGACGGGGTCCTGCACGGCGCCGTACTCCGTTCGGTCCGGCTCGGGACGACCGGCACGGCTCCGGACCGGCGGGAGCTGGTGCGGTCGGTGTTCCAGCGGGCGGGGTTCACCGTGCAGGACGAGGACGACATCCGCGGCTGGCTGTGGCTGCACTTCGTGCTCGACGCCGGCATGTTCGCACAGGCCCTGCAGAGCGGTGGCCTGGCGACGATGGTCGGGGACCGGCACGCGCTCCGCGAGGCGTTCCTGACCGGCCGCGAGCTCCGCCCGGTCCTGGAGGCACGGGGCGTCGACCTCTCCCGACACCGCTCCACGACCCTGCCCGTCCGACGCCCGGGGGTGACGGCCGCCGTGGTGGCCACGGCCACGGCGCTCGTCCCGATCGCGCGGGCGAGCCTCGCCGCGCACGACGACCCCTCCGCCGCCGAACCCCTCGCGGTCCTCGAGGACGTCCGGCGCACCGCCGCCGCCCTGGACATCCCGACCCCGCGCCTCGACCGGACGGCGCGACGCGTCTGACGACGGGTGCGGGCGGTGGACGCGGCCAGGCACGGACTGGAGGCCCGGTGCCAGCTGGCACCGTGCCTCCAGTCCGTCACGGCGAGCGTTCCGGACCCGCCCGTTACGCTGTCCCCGTGTCAGAGCCGCGCCGCAGTCCGGGGAACCAAGCTTCACTTCGTGAAGCCAACCGGGTCCGGGTCGTCAGCGCGGTGAAGCGGCACGGCGGGCTGACGCAGGTCGAGCTCGCCGGGGTGACCGGACTCTCCCCCGCGACCGTCTCGAACATCGTCAAGGAACTCGTCGCGACCGGCGCCCTGCACGCGACGCCGAGCACCTCGAGCGGCCGTCGGGCGCTCCGCGTGACCCTGCCGCACGGCCTCGGGCTGGTCGCCGGGGTGCACGTCTCGCCGCGGCACCTGCGGCTGGCGCTGTCGGACCTGAACGGCGCCGTCCTCGCCGAGCGGCACATGCCCCTGGCCCGGGACCACCGGGCCGACGCCGAGCTCGACAAGACCGCGCTGCTGGTGCTGGACATGGTGGAATCCATCGAGTCGTCGATGGACGAGGTGCTCGCAGTCGGCCTCGCCGTGGCCGCCCCGATCGACGCACGCACCGGGATGACGGCGCGTGGCGGGATCCTGCGGGGTTGGGACGGCGTCGCGCTCGGCCAGTCGCTCGCCCGGCGGATGGACAAGCCCGTGCAGGTCGACAACTCGGCCAACCTCGCCGCCCTGGCGGAACACCGGAGCGGGGCGGCCCGTGGCCGAGACACCGTGGTGACGCTCGACGTCGGCAACGGCATCGGTGCCGGACTCGTGCTCGGCGGGCACCTGTTCCGTGGGCACCACGGCATCGCCGGTGAGTTCGGGCACACCCCCGTCCTGCCGAACGGGCCCCTGTGCCGGTGCGGGAACCGCGGGTGCCTCGAGGCGATCGCCGGCGCGCCCGCGGTGCTCGAGGGCGTCCGCGACGAGGTCGGCACCCTCAAGCTGGCGGACCTGATCCTGCGGGCGATGGGCGGCGACCAGGTCTGCATGCGTGCCGTGGCCGACGCCGGGCGGGCGATCGGTTCGGCGGCGGTGGGCCTGTGCAACGTCCTCGACCCGGAGCGGGTGGTGGTCACCGGCGAGTTCGCGCGTGCCGGGGAGCTCCTGCTCGGACCGATGCGGCAGGCCCTCGAGTCGTCGTTGATCGTCGACGTGGACGGCACGCCGGACGTGGTGCAGGGGCAGCTCGGCGAGAAGGCCTCGGTGACCGGCGCGCTGGCCCTGGCGATCGAGGCCGTGGACGTGACGCGCGCACGCTAGGCGGAGACGCGCCGGGCCGTGCCGGCCGGGGCACCCCGTGCAGGCCGGGGCGCTCCGCGCTGCGCCGGCCGTGCCGCTCCGCGCCCTCCGGATAACGTTTTCGTCACGGCGCGCGGTCCTTGCGTTCAACTCTTGCAGCCAAGAACGCTCGCTGTCACACTCAGGGCACCGCCGATGGGGGCGGTCCACTGTTGGAGGACGTTTCAATGAAGAAATCCACCACACGAGCGATGCTGGGCGTCAGCGCCCTGCTGCTCGCGATCACCACCCTGGCGGGCTGTTCCAACGGCGCGGACGCCGGGACCGGTTCCGGCGGAGGCGGCGGCGACGCGTCGAAGGCCAAGATCGGCCTGCTCCTGCCCGACTCCGTCACCGCCCGCTACGCCAGCGCCGACCGTCCGCTCTTCACCGCCGAGGTGAAGAAGCAGTGCAGCGGCTGCTCGGTCATCTACGCGAACGCCGACGGCGACGCGTCGAAGCAGCTGCAGCAGGCCCAGTCGATGCTCACGCAGGGCGTCAAGGTCCTGGTCCTCGACCCGTTCGACGGCGAGGCCGCAGCGTCCATCGTCCAGCAGGCGAAGGCGAAGAAGGTGCCGGTGATCTCCTACGACCGGCTCATCAACAGCCCCGACCTGAGCTACTACATCTCGTTCGACAACGAGAAGGTCGGTGAGCTGCAGGGCCAGGCCCTCGTCGACGCCCTCAAGGCGAAGAAGGTCCCGGAGGGCTCGGGCATCATCATGGTGAACGGCTCCCCCACCGACAACAACGCCTCGCAGTTCAAGAAGGGCGCCCACTCGGTCATCGACGACAGCGGCTACGAGGTGCTCGCCGAGTACGACACCCCCGGATGGGACCCCGCCAAGGCGCAGGACTGGGCAGCCGGCCAGATCAGCAAGCTCGGCAAGGACAAGATCACCGGCGTCTACGCGGCGAACGACGACACCGGCGGCGGTGTCATCGCGGCCCTGAAGTCGGCCGGCGTCACCGAGCTCCCGCCCGTCACCGGGCAGGACGCCTCGCTCGCGGGGATCCAGCGGATCCTCGCCGGTGAGCAGTACATGACCGTCTACAAGGCCTTCAAGCCCGAGGCGTCGAAGGCCGCCGACCTGGCGATCCAGTTCGCGAAGGGTGAGACCCCGAAGGGCGACACCACCGTCGACACCGCCGGGGGCGCCAGCGTCCAGTCGACGCTGCTCGACCCGGTCGCCGTCACCACGGACAACGTCCAGTCGACGGTGGTCAAGGACGGCCTGTACGAGGTGTCGAAGATCTGCACCGCGCAGTACAAGTCGGCCTGCGACAGCGCCGGCATCAAGTAGGTCCGACCCCCTCTGCCCGCCCGGTCCGACTGCGGACCGGGCGGGCCTCACCGATCGAGGACGACACCCGTGAGCACGACACCCGTGAGCAACGCGTCACCAGCAGCACACCCCTCCGCCGACCCGGTGATGTCCCTGCGCGGGATCACCAAGCGGTTCGGCGCCGTCCAGGCCCTCAGCGACATCGACTTCGACGTCTACCCCGGCGAGGTGGTCGCCATCGTCGGCGACAACGGCGCCGGAAAGTCGACGTTCGTGAAGATCCTCGCCGGGGTCTACACGCCCGACGACGGCACGATCACCTTCGGTGGCGACGAGGTCACCGTCCCGAACCCCGCGGCGGCCCAGACCCTCGGCATCGCCACGGTGTTCCAGGACCTCGCCCTCGCCGACAACCTCGACGTGGTCTCGAACCTGTTCCTCGGTCGCGAGATCGCCCACCCGTTCCTGGACGAGGAGGAGATGGAGCGCCGATCGTGGGAGCTCCTGCAGCAGCTCGCCGCCCGGATCCCCTCGGTGCGCATCCCGATCGCGTCGCTGTCCGGTGGGCAGCGGCAGACCGTGGCGATCGCCCGCTCGCTGATCGGCGACCCGCAGGTGGTCGTCCTCGACGAGCCCACCGCAGCACTCGGCGTCGCGCAGACCGCCGAGGTCCTCAACCTCGTCGAACGCCTGCGCGAGCGCGGCCTCGGCGTCGTCCTCATCAGCCACAACCTCGCAGACGTGCAGGCCGTCGCCGACCGGGTCGCGGTCCTGCGACTCGGGCGGAACAACGGCACGTTCCGCATCGACGACGTCTCCTACGAGGAGATCATCGCGGCCATCACCGGCGCCACCGACAACGCCGTCACCCGTCGCGCCGCCGCCCGCACCGAGCAGGAGACCAGCGCATGAGCAAGACCGACGAGACCCTCACCGCAGCGACCCCGCCGCCCTCGGCCGCGGACCTGCAGGACGAGCGGCTCCTGCGCGACCAGGGGATCGGCGGCGCGGCGAAGGCGTTCGTCCGCCGGGTGCGCGGCGGTGACATCGGCTCGCTGCCGGTGGTCGTCGGGCTCATCGTCATCTGGGCGGTGTTCCAGGCACTCTCCCCCGATTTCCTGTCCCCGGGGAACCTGGTCAACCTCGCCCTGCAGTGCGCCGCGGTCGGCACCATCGCGATCGGCATCGTCCTCGTGCTGCTGCTCGGCGAGATCGACCTGTCCGTCGGCAGCGTCAGCGGGCTCTCCGCCGCGATCCTCGGCCAGGGCCTCACGACGCTCGGCTGGCCGCTGTGGCTCGTGCTCACCGTCGCCCTGGCCGTCGGTGCCGCCGCCGGCCTGCTCTACGGCCTGCTGTTCACCCGCTTCGGGGTGCCGAGCTTCGTCATCACGCTCGCCGGTCTGCTCGGGTTCCTCGGGCTGCAGCTGCTCATCCTCGGCCCGAACGGCTCGATCAACCTGCCGTACGACTCCCCGATCGTGCAGTTCGCGTCGGCGTCGTACCTGCCGCCGTGGCTCGCGTACCTGCTCGCCGTCCTGGCCGCCGGAGGACTCTTCTTCACCGAGGTCCGTCGCGCTGCCCGCCGCCGCCGTGCCGGGCTGTCGACCGGGGCGATGTCCCTGACCGTCGTGAAGGCCGTCGCCCTGTTCCTCGGCCTCGCGCTGATGGTCTGGTACCTGTCGCGCGACTTCGGCACCGGCACCTCGTTCGTGTTCTTCATCGTGCTGGTCGTGCTGATGAACTTCGTACTGAAGCGCACCCGTTGGGGCCGCTCGGTCTTCGCGGTCGGCGGCAACGTCGAGGCTGCACGGCGCTCCGGCATCCGGGTGAACCGCATCTACATCTCGGTGTTCATGCTGACCTCGCTCTTCGCCACCGTCGGCGGCATCCTCGCCGCCGCCCGACTGAACTCGGCGAGCCTGTCGTCCGGCGCCGGGGACACGAACCTCAACGCGATCGCCGCAGCCGTCATCGGCGGGACCAGCCTGTTCGGTGGCCGAGGCAGCGCCTGGTCGGCACTGCTCGGCATCATCGTGATCCAGTCGATCTCGAACGGGCTCACCCTGCTGAGCCTCGACTCGTCGATCCGCTACATGATCACCGGCGCGGTCCTGCTGCTGGCCGTCATCATCGACTCGCTCTCGCGGCGCAGTCGCGCCAGTCACGGCGCGGCCTGAGCGGGGCCCCGGACCCCGCCACGCGGACGGACGGGAGGCACGGTGCCAGCTGGCACCGTGCCTCCCGTCCGTCTCGGCGCGCGTCTCGGATCCGGAAGACGCCGTCGTGTTCCCGCGACGCCGCCCCGTGCGCGAGACGCCTCCGAAAACGGAGGCGTCTCGGCGACTGGGCGGCGTCTCGGCGCGCTACTTGCTCTTCGAACCCGAGGTACCGGGCAGGCTGAGGATGTTGTCGGTGCCCTGCGGCACGACGATCAGCGAGCCGTTGTCGCCGGCGCTCTTGAGCGCCTCGATCTCGCGCTGCTTGAGCGCGGCGTCGGAGAGCGGGTGCTCGTTGAGGACCTCGTTGGCGTCGGCCTGACCCTGCGCCTCGGCGACCTGCTGCTGCGCCTGCACCTTCTTGGCATCCAGGAGCGCGCGCTCCTTCGTGACCTGGATCTGCGCCTGCTGCGCCGTGGCGTAGGCGTCGATGACCGACTTCGGCGGGGTGATCTCCTGCAGCGCGAAGTTGTCGACGTGCACTCCAGAGCCCTTCCACCGCGTCTCGAGCGCCTGGATCATCGCCTTCTCGACCGTGCCGCGCTTGGTGATGAGCTCGATGGTGGTGAAGTCGTTCGGCACCTGGCGGACGACGCTGCGCACCGAGTTGCCGATGAACTGCGTCTTGAAGTTCTCCTCGGTCTTGTACGACCGGTAGATGTCGGTGACCGACTTCGCGTCGATGCTGTACTGCAGGTTCAGGCTGACGTTCGACGAGACGCCGTCCTGGTCCTGCACCGTGACGTACGGGCCGGAGCGGACGTTGCCGTTGTTGTCCGAGTCGGAGCCGTTCACCGCGTTGATGTACGTGACGGTCTGGTTCCGGATGTTGAACGTGTGGAGCGTCGCCCACGGTGCCTTGAAGTGGAACCCGGAGTCCGTGGTCTGTCCGACGATGTTGCCGGAGATGTCCACCTGGACCTTCGACTCGCCCGTGTCCTGCGCGTACAGGGTGCTGCCGAGCGTGAGCCCGACGAACAGGACGCCCGCGGCTGCTGCTGTCCACGTCGCGATGAGGTTCGGGCGGCGGGTCGGGACAGCGGGACGTGCCTCGCGACCGGGTGTGGCCGGTCGTGCGGGGGTGGAGTAGGTGCGTGTTCGGAAGAAGAGCGCGACGAGCGCGATGACGAGGAAGACGATGGCGGCGACGAACATGACGATCACTCCTGGATGCTTGTCCGTTGAGTCTGCCGTACCCGGAGGGGTGCGGGTGACGCGGGTGCGCGTGGTGGCGGGCGATGCGCGCCGTCCGTGTCGCCCCTGTCGCCGGGCGCCGGTTCCGTCTGGTGCGAGGTTGCACACCTGGTGCGAGCCCGGATGCCTCGCACCACGTGTACAACCTCGCACCGCGCGGATGCGCTCGGGTCGGGGCCGCGTGGGCTAGGCCGGTCCGACGATCTCCTCGATGCGCTCGAGTCCGCTGCGGCAGCGTCCGAGGTACTCGTCGTACAGGTCCGGTCGCCGGTCACGCGCCCACCGTGTGACGTCGAGCAGGTGCAGCGCAGTCATCGACGCGAGCCGCCGGTGGTCGTCGTCCGACGTGAGTCCGGCAGCCGTCATGAACTCGTCGTGGTCCGCGCGGGTGACGGACCCGTCGATCAACGTCCACGTGAACACCCGGCGGGCATCCGTCCACGGTGCCGGCCCGGTCTCCGCTGCGCCCCAGTCGATGAGCACCGGCCGCTGGCCCGGACCGCGGGAGATCAGGTTGCGAGGTGCGAGATCGCCGTGGGCCAGCCCGAACTCGAACTGCGCCTCCGACAGCGGAGCGAGACGATCACGCAACCGGTCCGGCGACGCGTAGGCACCGTCACGGAGCAGCGGATCGTCGTCGCCGAGCGCGTCGAGGTTGTAGTCGAGGTGCGCCGTCCAGGCGAGCCGGAGGTCGTCGCCGAACCTCGTGAACAACGACCGAGGCGCATCGACGAGCGGGATCATGGCGACGGCTCGCGCGGAGCGACCGAGCCACCGCCACGGGCGGTCGATCGGTCGTGGGTCAGGCGCGACGTACGCCGACACCGAGAAGTGGACACCGCCCTCCGACCCGTGGGCGAGCGGTTCGGGGACCGGGATGCCGACCCGGCTCGCGCTTCGTGCGGCCCACGACTCGACGGGGTACTCGTCCTGCCGGAGCGGGTCAACCGGGAAACGCAGTACGACCGGAGCAGCACCCGCACGGTCCACCCGGTAGGTGTGGTTCACCGCCCCGCCGTGCAGCCGTTCGATCCGGTCGACCGATCCGCCGACGGAGCGCAGGACGACTCGGAACCACTCCTGCTCGACCACCTCGTCCGACATGGGACCAGCATGGCCGCTCCGATCAATCGTCGCGAGGAACGCTGTTCGCGGCGCGGGATGCCGAAACCGCACCGACGACGAGCGCCGCCAGCGTGGTCGCCAAGAACAGCCCGAGCAGCACCACGTAGAGCGCCGGGATGAGCTGGGCCGGAACGGACACGATCGCCACGACCGCGGCACCGATGAGCAACGGCCGCATGACCCGGCGGGCGGCGAGGTGCCCAGCGCGCCAGGCCGCGCCACTCCGCATGAGTGACGGCAGCCGGATGCCCGCTGCACGGTTCCGCCCCAGGCCGTCCGCAGCGACCGACACGATGCCCCAGATCGCCGCGTCGACGATGAGCAGGAGCACGGCACAGCCGATCGCCGCCCACCAACCTGGACTGTCCATCACGACCTCCCCGCACCACGCTAACGCGGTGGAGGCAACGCGCACGAGGTCAGGAGACGGGCGCGCCTGCTCGATCGAGCTCGGCCAGGACTCGGCGGCTTCGACGCACGCCGATCACCGTCGCGACCGTGACGAACACCGCGACGACGGCGATGAACACCAGGAACGCCCAATCCGAACCGAACGTCGGGGCTGTGGCGCCTCCGAGTCCCAACAGGCTCAGCCCGGTGCCGATCAGGGTCGGCGCCGAGGTTCGGATGGACCGCCGCTGCCACGCGAGCATCGCCCGCACGAGCGGCACGGTCTCGGGCGGCACCGGTACTCGTCCGCTGACCTGTCGGGTGACGGACTTGCGGTCCGCCGGGGCGAGCACGCCGAGCGGCTGTTGCGGCGTCTCGACGAGGTACGGCAGCAGCCTGCGGTGGCGTCGAGCACGGACCCATGCGGTCACGTTCACGACCGCTCCGGCCAGGGCGAACAGGAACCAGATCACCGAGTCGGTGCGGAGCACGGAGGGAACGCTGATGAACGCCCACAGGATCGACATGCCGGCGAACCCCGCCTGCTGCGACATGACGACCACCGTCGGCCCGTGCTCGACCAGGTACTCGGCACGACGCGTCGCCTCGGCGAGGTCGCTCGGGTTCACCACCCGGGCACCTCGACCCGCACCGAGCTGATCCGACCGGCGCGCGTCGTCGCCGTCACGGCCGGGTCGTAGCTGTCGGCGGTCGCCAGGTAGAGGGTGCGACCGTCCTCGCCACCGAGCGCACAGTCGATCGCGCAGTCCCCGGGTGCGTCGATGCGGTCCGTCACCTCGCCACCCTCGACGACCCGTAGGAACTCCCCCGTGTCGACCGAGCAGACCCAGATCGCGCCGTCACGGTCGACGGTGCTGCCGTCCGGGGTCACGCCACCGGGCAGGGCTGCCCACTCGCGCCGCCCGGTCAGCGAACCGTCGTCCTCGATGTCGAAGGCGGTGAGGCGGCCACCCCACGTCTCGCTGACCACCAGGGTCCGGGTGCCGGGCAGGATGTTGGCGCTGTTCGGGAACACCAGGCCCTCGGCGGCCAGGCGGACCGAGCCGTCGGTGTCGATCACGTAGAGCGGGCCGGGGCGCAGTTCCTCGCCCGCGTACAGGTCGTAGCCGAAGGCACCGATGTAGGTCCGCCCGGTCTGGGCGTCGACGACCAGGTCGTTCACGAGCGACGACTCGATCGTGGACAGGTCGGCGAACACCGAGGTGCTGCCGTCCGGGTCGACGGCGACGACCGTGCGGGACTCCATCGAGCTGACGATCAACCGCCCGTCGGCGAGCCACCCGAGCCCCGACGACTGCCCGTCGACGGTGGCCTCGAGCCGGGGGCCGTCGGTCGAGGACGGGTCGACCGAGAACACCTCGCCGGTGTGCATGTCCGAGTACCAGAGCCGTCCGTCGTGCCAGCGGTTCCCCTCCGGGAAACGGATGCCGGAGATGACGATGTCGGTCGCGGAGTCCAGGGTGATGTGCACGGATCCAGCCTGCCAGCGGGACCGGGAAGCTGCCCGGACAGATGCCGTGACTGCGGCCTAGGGTCGTCCCATGCCGGGTCGTCACCTCATCCACCACCTGGGCGTCTTCGCCAGCGACTTCGCCGCGAGCGACGCGTTCTACACCGCCGCCCTCGCGCCCCTCGGCATCGGAGCGGGCTACCGCACGGACGCCGTCGCCGAGTTCTGGCAGCACGGGGACGACACCCCGAGCGTCTCGCTCGAGACTGCCCGGACCCCCGAGGCGACGACGCGCGGACTCCACCTGGCGTTCGAGGCCGGATCGCGGAGCGAGGTCGACGCCTTCCACCGCGAAGCCGTCGCCGCCGGCGGGGTGTCCCGGCACGAACCGCGCTACTGGCCGGAGTACCACGCGTACACCGCGTTCGTGTCCGACCCGGACGGGAACAACGTCGAAGCGCTGATCAAGGAGAGCGGCGACTGACCCGGCGGCTGCACGACGGTCATCGACAGCCGCAACGGACGACGCATCTGGCACGATCGACCCATGCCCCTCGACGGAACTCCCCTGCACCGGCTCGGCTTCCTGACGATCGGGTCGTTCGACCCCGTCCGACCGTCCGAGGGCCACGAGGACACCCTGCGCGTGATCGAGCGCGCCGAGACCCTGGGCTTCGACAGCGCCTGGCTGCGCCACCGGCACCTGCAGCACGGCATCTCCTCCCCCGTCGCGGTGCTGGCCGCCGCCTCGCAGCGCACCTCGCGCATCGACCTCGGCACCGCCGTCACCCCGCTCGGCGCGGAGAACCCGTTCCGCCTGGCGGAGGACCTCGGCACGGTCGACGTCCTGCTCGGCGGCCGCCTGAACCCCGGGTTCTCGGTCGGCACGCCGATGAACTTCGACCTGTACCGCGACGCGATCTACCCCGACACCCTGGAGCACGAGGACCTCGGCAACGACCGGCTCCTGCGCTTCCGTGACCTCGTGCGCGGTGACCCGGTGACGGCGACCGAGACCGTCGAACGGCGTGGCATCGAGGAGTTCGCGAGCACCGTCCAGCCGCACAGCGCCGGTCTGGCCGACCGGATCTGGTACGGCACCGGCAGCACGAAGTCGGCCGTGTGGGCGGGTGAGAACGGCTTCCACCTGCTCACCTCGAGCGTCACCCGCAGCGAGGTCGGCACGGACTTCGCCACGAACCAGCGCGCCCAGATCGACGCCTACCTCGACGTCCACCCCGACCCCGCTGCCGCCCGCGTCTCGCAGGGCCTGGTCGTCATCCCGACCGACACCGCGACCGCCGAGCAAGCGGCCCGCTACCGCGCCTACGTCGACAGCCGCTCGGGTCGCGTCGGCGTGCCGCAGGGCCCCGCCGGGATGCTCTTCGCCGCCGACCTGGTGGGCACGTCGGCCGAGATCGCCGACCGGCTGCGCGCCGACGTCGGCTACCAGGCGGTCACCGAGGTCGCCTTCGCACTCCCGTTCTCGTTCGAGCCCGACGACTACGCGCAGATCATCACGGACATCGCCGAACGGCTTGGACCGGAACTCGGCTGGGCGCCGGGATCCGACGGGTGGGACCCGCAGCACGGATGACGAGTCGGCCGATTGCACCGGTGGTGGTCAAGGCACCCGATGTCGGGCAAGATCGACGGGAGGGTCATCAGCACCCGTCGACTCTGGGGGGTCACATGCACGACCAGCGTCCCGAAGAACCGGTCCGACAGCACTCGACCGACTTCCTCCCCGGGGTCAGCGGCAACCCGGTCGCCCCGTTCCAGCGAGACCATCAACCGGGTAGCGCGCCGATCCGGAACGACTGGATCTTCTTCGTTCCCATCGGCGGTGTCGTCGTCCTCGGGGTCGTCGCGTACGTCATCTGGGGCTCGTGATGCGGCTCCGGGTGGGGTTCGCAGAGTCAGAGCCCGGCAGCACGCCGACGATCGAACACGATGAACGGCTCGTCCGGACCTTCCGGCACACCGCGAGCCGACTGTTGTTCTGGGGCTGTGTGCTGTGTGCGCTCGGCGGCGCCTCGATCGGCTGGTCGGTAGTCGGTCCGATCCGATTTACGGGGCTGGCTCTGGCGGGCTTCTTCGTCCTCGTGGGCTCGGGCTTCCTCGTCTTGCGGAGCCGCGTGATCCGGCGGGCTCGGCCTGCCGTGGCAGCCGCGCAGGGGCGCATCGACCGTTTCCGATCGTGGCAACGCTCGCAGCCAGGGTGGGTCCCCCTCGACGGCTTGCGCCGGTCTGGTCGTTGACGGCTTCGTCGACGCCGTCACCCGGTCGAGCGAACCGGTCAGTCCTGCTGGTCCGCCTCCACCGCGTCCCGCAGCCGGTCGAGCACGTCCGGAACCGCTGAGCGCACCCGGCTCCAGCTCGGGATGAACGGCTTGTCGTTCGGCCGCGCCGTGAAGGCGCCGCCGGCGTCGAGGATCGCCTTGGTGAAGAGCTCCACCGCGGCTTCCTCGGCGTGCTGGTCGAACGCGAGCCCGCTCATCTCGGCTTCGTGCCGGTAGACCTCGACGATGTCGAGCGCGTTCCGGTAGTACGTCGCCTTGAGCACCCGGAACGAGTCGGACGTGAGCGGGACGCCCATCGTCGCGAGCTTCCGGAGCAGCGACTGCACGATGTCGTTGCCCATCCGGGCGAGGCCGCCGGTGCCGTCGGCCTCGGCGAGGGGCTGGTGCTTGTGGTCGTACGCGTCGGCGATCTCCACCTGGCACACCTGCCGGGTCGCGTAGTCGCGGTAGACCTCGGAGAGCATGCCGATCTCGAGTCCCCAGTCGCCGGGGATCTTCAGGCCGTTGAGCACGTGGGCGCGCATCGCGAACTCGCCGGACAGCGGGTACCGGAAGCTGCTCAGGTACTCCAGGTACTCGGACTCCCCGTAGACCTGGCGGAGCGAGCGGAGCAGCGGCCCGACGAGCAGCCGTGCGGCGCGGCCGTTGATCCGACCGTCGGCGACGCGGGCGTAGTAGCCCTTCGAGAACTCGTAGTCGAACGCGGGGTTCGCGACCGGGTAGAACAGCCGCGCGAGCATGCCCCGCTCGTAGGTGGTGATGTCGCAGTCGTGCAGGGCGATGCAGTCCGCCCGCTCCGACGCCAGGGCGTACCCGGTGCAGTACCAGACGTTCCGGCCCTTGCCGGGCTCCCCCGGCGCCAGACCAGCACGCTCCAGTTCGGCGTCGAGCTCGCGCAGTCGCGGCCCGTCGTTCCACAGGATCCGGTGCCGCTGCGGCAGCCGCGAGAAGAACTCGCGGGCGTGCTCGAACTGCGAGCGGTCGGCGCGGTCGAGCCCGATCACGATCTCGCTGAGCCAGTCGGCCTCGGCCAGCTCGTCGACGATCCGCGACAGGGCCGGACGCTCGAGCTCGGAGTACAGCGCCGGCAGGATCAGGCTCATCGGGCGCTTCTCGGCGAAGCCCCGCAGGTCCTCTTCGAGGCTCGCGGTGCTGCGGCGACCGAGGTCGTGGAACGTCGTGATGACGCCGTTCTGGTGGAAGTCGCTCATCGGTGGCTCCTGACGGACGGGGTGGTGAACCGGGTGAGGCCCTCGGTCCAGCCCTGCGGGCCGGGGGCGGTCGTGCGGTGGACGCGCTCGGGGCGGTCGTCGGCGAGCGGTCCGGGTGCCGGGCCGTGTCCGCGGACCACGACGGCGAAGTCGACGGCGTCGAGCAGCGCGGTGTCGTTCGGGCCGTCACCGAGTCCGATCGTGCGCGGGACCGAGCCCGTCCGACGCTCGTGGTCGGCGATCAGCGTCCGGACGGCCGCGCCCTTGTCGCGGCCGGCCGGCAGCACGTGCCAGAACCGGCCGCCGCGCACCAGGTCGAGGCCGACCGCGGCGAGCGCCGCGCGGAACGCGTCCGCCCGGTCGTCGTCCTCGGCGTGCCAGAGCAGCACCTCGGACGCCTCGCGCTGCTGCGCTCGTCCGGCCGCTTCGAGGTCGAGGCCGGTCCACGCGGCGACGACCGCGTCGGTCACGTCGCCGAAGGTCTCGAAGTGCAGCTCCAGTGACTGGCGGACGCGGTCGAGTTCCGCGTGCAGCCGCTCGAGCTCACCGTCGACCGGTCCGACCAGCACGTCGCCCACCGGTCCGACGACGACCGCGCCGTTCTCCGCCACGAACGCGTGTCCGTCGAGCCCCGTGCGTGCCTGCAGCGCCGTGATCTCGGCACGCGTCTTGCTGCTGCAGAACACCACGGGGACGTCGTCCGCCCGCAGCTGTTCCAGCATCGGCAGGGCCGCGTCGAACGAGTAGTCGTGGTGGTCGAGGAACGTCCCGTCGAGGTCCGTGACGATCATCAGGTCGGGTGTTGGCATCGTGCTCCGCTGGCGGCTGGCTGGGCTGCGGGCGACGATGCCCCGGACCACCCTGCCACGCGCATGCGTCGGTTGGGTGAACAAGCCGGCGTCGGTCGCGCGACGCGACCAGCGGACGGACAGGAGGCACGGCGCCAGCTGGCACCGCGCCTCCAGTCCGTCACGGCGTGTCAGTGCGCGCGCAGGATGCCGAGGAACTCGTCGGCCCACTCGAGGTTGCGGGCGAGCTTCGCCCGGCGCTCCTCGGTGTCCACGATGTACGCGTCGAGCTGCGCCTGCAGCCGGTCCCGCTCGGTGCCGTCCGCCACCTGGAGCCCGTCGAGGATGCCGAGGAGCTCGGCCATCTGCTCGAGGGAGTAGCCGAGGGGCTTCATCCGGCGGATCACGAGCAGGCGTTGCAGGTCGTCGTCGGAGTACAGCCGGAAGCCACCCTCGGTCCGTCCGGTGGGGTGGAGCAGCCCGACGTCGTCGTAGTGCCGCACGGTCCGGATGGAGAGCCCGGTCCGGTCGGCGAGTTCACCGATCTGCATCGTCGATGCTCCTGCCGCGTCCGTCACTGCTGACCCCTTCCGCCCGGTTGCCCGGTCCCGACCGATCGTACCGATGCTTGCGCAGCAACCCTTCCGTTGCGTTAGAGTCGGACACGACCAACTCTTCCGTCGCGGAAGGTTCGGGTCCCTGGCCGCACTCGGTCAGCGCGCGCGACGAAGCGCCCCACGACATTCCCCCCGCGGACGCCGAGCGTCCGCATCCCTCAGCGAAGGAGAACCGTGACGACCGTCACGCCCGCACCGGCTCCGGTGCACGCAAGCCCCACCGTCCTGTCCGCCCTGCGGAACCCGAAGATCCTGCTCCGCGAGGTCCTCGCCGGCCTCGTCGTGGCCCTCGCACTGATCCCGGAAGCGATCTCGTTCTCGATCATCGCGGGCGTCGATCCCCGCGTCGGGCTGTTCTCGGCGTTCGTGATGGCCGTGGTCATCTCGTTCGTCGGCGGACGTGCCGCGATGATCACCGGCGCCACCGGAGCCATCGCGCTCGTCGTCGCCCCCGTGGTCAAGGAGCACGGCTTGGACTACCTGATCGCCACCGTCATCCTCGGCGGCGTCTTCCAGCTCGTCCTCGGTGGGCTCGGCGCGGCCAAGCTGATGCGCTTCGTGCCGAGGTCGGTGATGGTCGGGTTCGTCAACGCCCTCGCGATCCTGATCTTCACCGCACAGCTGCCGAACATCATCGGCGTCGACTGGCTCGTCTGGCCGATCGGCGCCGTCGGCATCGCGATCATCGTGCTGCTGCCCCGTGTCACCAAGGCCATCCCGGCACCGCTCGTGGCGATCGTCGTCCTGACGCTCGTCACCGTGCTGGCCTCCATCGCCATCCCCACCGTGGGCGACGAGGGCCAGCTCCCGGACAGCCTGCCGACCCTGTTCGTCCCGAACGTCCCGCTGACGCTCGCGACGCTGACGATCATCGCCCCCTACGCCCTCGCCATGGCCCTGGTCGGACTCCTCGAGTCGCTCATGACGGCGAAGCTCGTCGACGAGGTCACCGACACCGGCTCCCGCAAGACCCGCGAAGCCCTCGGGCAGGGGGTGGCGAACATCGCCTCCGGCCTGTTCGGCGGCATGGGTGGCTGCGCGATGATCGGCCAGACGATGATCAACGTCAAGGCGTCCGGTGCCCGCACCCGGATCTCGACGTTCCTGTCCGGGGTCTTCCTGCTGGTCCTCGTCGTCGGACTCGGCGACGTCGTCGCGATCATCCCGATGGCCGCCCTCGTCGCCGTGATGGTCATGGTGTCCGTCGGCACCTTCGACTGGCACAGCATCAAGCCCTCCACCCTCAAGCGGATGCCGGTCGGCGAGACCGTCGTCATGGTCCTCACCGTCGTGATCGTCGTCGCCACGGACAACCTGGCCATCGGCGTGATCATCGGGGTGATCGCCGCGATGATCGTCTTCGCACGCCGCGTTTCCCACTTCACCACCGTGTCGCGGAGCATCGAGACGCTCAGCACCGGTGAGCAGCACGCGCTCTACACGGTCGAGGGCGAACTCTTCTTCGCGTCGAGCAACGACCTCACCACGCAGTTCGACTACGTCGACGATCCCGCCCTGATCGTCATCGACATGACCGGGTCGCACATCTGGGACGCCTCCACCGTCGCCGCGCTCGACGCCATCGAGACGAAGTACCACCAGCACGGCAAGCGCGTCGACATCCGCGGTATGAACGACGCCAGCCAGGCCTTCCACAGCCGCCTCGCCGGGAACCTCGGCGCCGGCCGCTGACCTCCTGACCTCCGCCCGTCACCTGGCAACGCCCGTCAGCGTCGGCCGTCCGCCGGGACGAGCGCGAAGACGAACCCGACGAGCGCGGACAGGACGCCGATGACGACGACGAACGTCGCCCAGCCGCTCCAGGAGGCCGAGAGGGAGACCGACGTCTGACGCGACCGGCGACGCGATGGCACCCCTGTGACCACCGACTCCGGGGCGCCCCCTCGGCCACACGACACGCCCGGCGGCGAAGGATCTGTGAGGATGTCCCCTCCGTGCACACTGCGGAGTGAAGGGGGTGGACATGAACCGATCAGCCGAGCCGGACAGCGCGCTCGTGGCGGCAGCCGCGCGCGGCGACCGCAGTGCGGTCACCGCGTTGTTCGACCGTCACGCCGAGACCATGACCCGCTACACGTGGGCACTGGTCACGCGGCGCATGGACGTCGAGGAGATCGTGCAGGACGCGTTCCTGACCCTCTGGCAGAAGGCCGACACCGTGGAGGTCCCCGGGGAGTCACTCCTGCCGTGGCTGCTCGTCGTGTGCCGGAACCACGCCGCGAACCTGCGGCGACAGCAGCGGCGACACGAGGGTGTCGACCTGCCCGACGAGCTCGCCGCGCCCGAGCCGGACGACGACGCCCGCGAACGGCTGCGGTGGGTCCGCGCCGAGATCGACGCGCTCGCACCACTCGATCGCCAGGTGTGCGAGCTCTGCCTCATCGAGGGCCGCTCCTACGCCGAGGCCGCCGACCTGCTCGGCATGAGCGTCGGCGCCGTCACCCAGCGCGTGTGGCGGTCCCGTGCACGGATCAAGAAGGCGGTGACGAACGATGAACGATGAACGACGAACCGACCACGGGTCCCCGATGAGCAACGAGCCGCCCGGAGGCGACGAGATGCAGCGGATGCTCGCCGGCATGCGGCAGCAGGTCGTCCGGGGCATGCACAACAAGCCACGCCCGGCCTCCGCACGCCGTCGCGTCGGCCTCATCGTGGCGTTGATCGGGGTGCTCGGCATCGGCACCGCGAGCGGTTCGGTGGCGCTCGGACTCGTTCCGACGCCCTTCGCCGCAGCACCGGCACCCGTGCCGTCCTCTGCGCCGCCGACACCGGAACCGACCGGGTCACCGTCACCGTCCGCCGCCCGCATCACGCCGACCCCGGCGCCGGCCGACACCACGGCGACGATCCCCGGGGCGTGCACCGACGCCGTGCCGGCCGCCGATGCTCCGCGCTTGTTCGGTTCGCTGGGGATCACCCAGTTCCGCCCCCAGGTACCGGGCGGCAGGACCGACTACTACATCGACCCCGAGACCCCGTTCAAGGAGGACGCGGAGCTGGTCTGTTCCTGGACACCGGGCGGTACCTCCGAGGGCGACGAGGGGCTGTTCCTCGAGATGGGCACGGCAGATCGTGACGTCCTGCAGGCTCGCCTCCGCGTCGTCGCCGACAAGGACTGGACCTGCACCGACACGCTCGGTGGACGTTCGTGCCAGCACACCGAGACGTCGATGTACTACTCGGACCGCGTGGAGACGACGCACACGTTCTTCGTGCGCGGCGACACCTGGATCTCGATCACGCAGTCGAACGTCCCGACCGACGGCCTCCTGAAAGCGCTCGTCCAGCAGACCTGGACGGACTGACCGACGGACTGGAGGCGCGGTGCCAGCTGGCACCGCGCCTCCTGTCCGTCGTCACGCACGCTCAGAGCCAGTGCCGCCGCTTGAACACCGCCCACAGCACGACCGCCAGCAGGACCATCGCGACGATCGCCGCCGGGTAGCCCCACACCCACCGCAGCTCGGGCATGTGCTCGAAGTTCATGCCGTAGATCGACGCGACCAACGTGGGCGCGAACAGGATCGCTGCCCACGACGAGATCTTCTTCACCTCTTCGCCCTGCTCCATCGACGCCCGCGCCAGCCGCCGGCTCTCCTCCCCCTGTGCCAGGCTCGCGCTGGTCATCCGGCGCATCGCGTCGTTCTGCTCCTGCGTCACCAGGGTCGAGTGCAGCGTGAGGGCGTTCTCGAGCAGCGTCCGGAACGTGTCCACCCGCTCGGTGACGCGGATCGCGTGGTCAAGGACGTTCCGCAGCTGGTTCTGCACCTCGATGTCCGTGCCGTACTTCTCAGCGCCGCGCAGCAACGCGTTGAGCATCCCGGGAAGCGGGCCGATGGCGCGCTGGAACCCGATGACCTCGCTGAGCAGCTGGTAGATCCGCCGCGAGGACGCCGGGTCGACGTCACCGTCGAACAGGTCGTCCTCGATGTCGTCGATGTCGTCCTGCAGCCCGGCGACGACCGGGGCGTAGCTGTCGATGACCTCGTCGAGGACCGCGCAGAGCACCGCCTCGGACCCGCGCCCCAGGGCGTCCGGATCGGCTTCGAGTCGCTTCCGCACGTCGGCGAGGTTCGGCTGCTCCGCATGCCGGACGGTCACGACGAAGTCGCGCCCGGTGAACAGGTGCACCTCACCGAACTCGACGGTCTCCTCGTCCTCGTCGTACCAGGCGGGTCGCAGCACCACGAACAGGGTGTCGCCGTAGCGCTCGAGCTTCGCGCGCTGGTGCCCCTTGTGCGCGTCCTCGACCGCGAGCGGATGCAGCCCGAACTCGTCCGCGACCGAGGCCAGCTCGGCGGCGGTCGGTCGGAACAGCCCGATCCAGGCCATCGCGCCGCTTCCCGCGGCGTCGAGCGCCTCGTCGGTCAAGCTGAGGTCCTGCGGCGACTCCGTTCGGGTTCCGTTGACGTAGATGCCGTTGTCGATGAGGGCCACCGGTGTCCTCCTGGTTCCGTGGTGCATGCGGGCAACCTGCCGATCATGCCGGACCGCCGACGGCGGGCGCGCTTCCCTGACGGAGCCCTCACGCTTCGCGCCGGATTCCTGTCGGAGTCCTGACACGCCCTGGGCGCGACCCCAGGACGGACTGGAGGCACGGTGCCAGCTGGCACCGTGCCTCCAGTCCGTCAGCCGTCGCGTTCAGGACCGCCGGCAGTCCGATCCGCTCGTTGCGTTCAGGGCACGTCCTCGCCGAAGGCGAGCAGCGTCCACGGCTCCAGGTCGTGCATCCCGACGCTGGTCTCCCACTCGGTACCATCCGGCCGGAACTCCCGCCTGACGTAGTCGACGAGATCATCGCCGTAGATGACCACGTCCGTCTGGTAGACCGAGAAGACCGGCGCCCCGCTACCGAGCGGCGCGGCAGGCAGGTAGCGGTGCGAGTACAACGGCACCAGCTGCGGCCACTGCCGCAGGTGCCGCTCAGCCACCTCGAGACGCTGCGACTCGTCGCCGGGTCGCTCGCCCCACGACCCGGGCCAGAAGGCGTCGTGACGGACGTCGAACAGGGCACCCTCGACCGGCCACCGGATCGCTCGCCGCAGTCGCTCGTCGTTCCGAGCGCGCCAGTCGAACCACCCGTCCCCGCTCGGCAGCGCGAGGGAGAGCAGGGCTCGGTGGTCCGCGCCGAACCGAACGCCGTACCGACGCTCGGCCCGGGCCAGTTCCCGATCGGACAACCCGGGTTCGAGAGCAACACCGAACGTCCGGAGGAGTTCGACGGTCAAGGCTGCGGACACCCCCGCAGCCTAGGCCGACGGACGCGAGCCCCACGAGCACGTGGCAGGCGAGACGGCGTGGATCTGACGGAACGTCGCGACGACAGCGAAGATGGCCTGGTGAATCGCACCGACCGGCTCTACGGCCTCGTGGAGGAGTTGCGCGCCGTCGCCCCGCAGCCGCGGAGCGCTCGTCGTCTCGCGGAGCG
This sequence comes from Curtobacterium sp. MCLR17_059, assembly GCF_003234665.1. NCBI lineage: Bacteria > Bacillati > Actinomycetota > Actinomycetes > Micrococcales > Microbacteriaceae > Curtobacterium > Curtobacterium sp. MCLR17_059. The sequence continues at coordinate 66,488 of NZ_QKSU01000010.1, forward strand.
GTTCGAGGTGTCGGTGCGGACCATCGAACGGGACATCTCCGCGTTGCAGCAGTCGGGTCTGCCCATCTGGGCGGAGCCCGGCCGGACCGGCGGGTACGTCATCGACGCGTCCGCGACGCTCGGCCCGGCGGGCTTCACGCCGGACGAGGCCCTCGCGGTGCTGATCGGGCTCGGCTCGCTGGGGCGCAGTCCGTTCCGGCAGGCGGCGCAGACCGCGGCCAGGAAGACGCTCGCGGTGATGCCCGCCGGGGACGCCGCACGAGCCAGCGCACTGGCATCCCGGGTGCACTTCCTGGAGGACGACGAGGACACGGTGGTCCCGGCAGAGTTCGCGGCGGCCCTGCGCGCGGATCGGGTCGTACGACTCCGGTACCGGGATGCCGGCGGAGCGGAGTCCGTCCGCGACGTCGAACCGCTGGGGTCGATCGGGAAGGACGGTCAGTGGTACCTGATCGCCTGGTGCCGGACCCGCGACGGGGTGCGGGCGTTCCGCGGCGACCGGATGCTGTCGGTCGAGGTCACCGACGAGCGGCCTGCGCAGCGCGTCCTGCGGTCCGAGGACCTCGCGATCCAGTACGGACGACTCCGGCCGGTCCTCGACGACTAGCGCGGTCGGTTTCCGGAAACGCGGTCGGTTTCCGGAAACACCGACAGGACGGTGTCGCGGCGGCCGGTGAAGCTGGTCGCTCCGAGTCAGCAGCACCACCGTGAGGAACCCCATGTCGTTCGCATCCGTCCGCATCATCACCGACGACCTCGAGGGCATGGTCGCCTTCTACGAGCGGATCACCGGCCAGCCGGCCGAGCGCCCCGCACCGGTCTTCGCGCAGTTCAGCGGCTCGGGCGGGACCCTCGCGATCGCAAGCACCGCGACAGTGGCCATGCTCGGAGGCACGCTGACGCCCGCGACGAACCGTTCCGTGCTCATCGAGTTCGAGGTCGCCGACGTCGACGGCGACTTCGCCGGACTGCAGCTCGGCAGCGACGACGTCGTCCTGGAGCCGACCACGATGCCGTGGGGCAACCGCTCCGCACTGGTCCGCGACCCGGACGGCAACGTCGTCAACCTGTTCAGCAGGCCCGACGCCGCCAACTAGGCGGAGCGGCTCAGGCGGCGGCGGCGTTCGCGGACGAGCGGCACTCCTCCGGTGGTCGCCCAGCAACGGACTCCGCAGCGATGTCACGGAGCCGTGTAAGCCGGTCGTGGGTGGCGCCGAGGGCCTCGATCTGGCGTCGGATGCGATCGCTCTCCTCGTCGAAGTGGTCGAGCATCGTCCGCGTGGCGACCCCGGTGTCGAGGAAGGGCAGGAGTTCGACGATCCGACGACTCGGCATGCCCGCCGCGTAGAGCATCTGCATGAAGCGCACCCGCGCGACATCGGGCTCGCGGTACTCCCGGTGTCCGCCCGTGGTCCGCTCCGACTCGAGGAGCCCCTGCTCCTCGTAGTACCGCAGTGACCGGACGCTGACGCCGGCACGTTCTGCGAGTTCACCGATCCGCATCGTTCTGTCCCTCGGGCTTGATTCTCACGTTGACGTCAGGTTCTACCGTAGCGGGCATGAACCTCTCTGGAGCCACTGCCCTCGTCACCGGCACGAACCGCGGTATCGGACGCCACCTCGCCGCACAGCTGATCGCCCGCGGGGCGAAGGTCTACGCCACCGCCCGACGCCCCGAACTGATCGACCTCGAGGGCGTCGAGCGTCTCGCCCTCGACATCACCTCCCCCGCGTCCGTCGCAGCCGCCGCCGCGGTCGCGACCGATGTCGATCTCCTGATCAACAACGCCGGGATCGCGACCACGGCGACCCTGTTGGGCGATCTGGACGCAGCCCACGCCGACATGGACACGAACGTCTGGGGCACCCTGTCCGTGATCCGCGCGTTCGCACCCGTCCTGGCGGCGAACGGCGGTGGGAGCATCGTGAACATCGCCTCGGGTGCCTCGTGGCTCGCCATGCCCGGAGCCTCCGCCTACGCGGTGTCGAAGGCCGCCCTGTGGAACATGGGCAACGCGTTGCGGCACGAGCTGGCCGGCCAAGGGACCGCGGTGATGTCCGTGCACCTCGGAGTGGCCGACACCGACATGACCGCGGGGATCTCGATGCCCAAGACCGACCCGGCGGACGTGGCGCGCGCGACCCTGGACGGGGTCGAGCGCGACGACTACGAGGTCGTGGTGGACGAGCAGGCCGCGTTGATCAAGCAGATGCTCGCCGGGGACCCCAAGGAGCTGTACGCGGTGGTGGCGCAGATGCTCGCGTCGTAGGAGCCGGCTTCACGCAGCCTTCGGCACGGCCGCCAACGTGCGGCCGTGCTGGGCCGCCTGCTGCGGACGCGCTCGGTGTCGCTGACGTGCGCTCGGACCCGGGCTTCGCGGCTGCGGCGACGGCGATGCCCGAGATCGATGACGACAACCCTGACACCCGGCCTCCGGTCGGCTCCTGAGATGAAGGGAGAGCACTGACACCCGAGCTCAGGAGGCGAGGGACTCCAGCTCCCGCGCCTGGTCCGCTGACGGGTGCTCCTCGACGTACCGGCGCTCAGGTTGCGTCGACACCCTGCCCACGCTCCACCCGATCATGGTCGCAAGAGAGCGCATCGAACCGAACCACGCGGCTCCCCGCAATCGACGGCCGCTACCTGCGGAGCCGGTCCGCGGCGTCCGTCGCGGCACCGACCATGCGGCGGATGAACGCGGCGTGGTGCTCGAGCTCCGCTGCAGGCACCTGTTGCAGGGCGGCAGCAATCTCGGCGGTCGACCTCTCCGTGAACGCCCGCGCACGTTCCCGTGCCGCCGGTGTCGGACGGAGCGTCACCCGGCGCCGGTCGGTGTGCTCACGGCTGCGTGCGAGCAGACCGGCCGCTTCCAAGCGGTTCAGCAGCACCGTCACGGAGCCGGAGGTCATACCGATCCGCTGCCCGAGCCGTGCGGGCGACAGCGGGTCCCCGGACGAGTCGGCCCAGAGCACCTGTCCGAGGGCGTTCGCATCTGTGGTCGGCAGGTCGAGCCAGGAGGACATCAGCTGGTTGAGCTCCGCGAACGCCACCGCCCAGGTCTGGAGCGCTTCCATCACCTCGACCTGGGGTGCATCCCACTCCGCCTCGAACACGTCGTCCATCGAATTCCTTTACTGTGTAGTATCTTTATTGTAAAGCTCAAAACGGAGGAACACCATGGCAAACCGCACCGCTGTCATCTCAGGAGCCAGTATCGCTGGCCTGTCGACCGCATACTGGCTCCGCCGGACCGGATGGGACGTGACCGTCATCGAACGCGCCGCTGCGTTCCGTGACGGCGGACAGAACGTCGATGTTCGAGGCGTCGCGCGCGACGTGCTTCGCAAGATGGGCTTGTTCGACGCCGTGAAGGCACGGAACACCACCGAGACGGGCACCGTGCTCGTCGACGGGCGAGGGGCCGTCACCGCCGAACTGCCCTCCGACGGGGCCGGCGGTGCGACCGCGGAACTCGAGATCCTGCGCGGCGACCTCGCTCGGACGATCCTCGACAACCTGCCGGCCGGCGTCTCCTTCATCTACGGGGACACCGTGTCGGACGTCGCCGACGACGCTGCGGGAGTCACCGTGACGACCGCGAATGGACAGCGCCTCAGCGCGGACCTGTTCGTCATCGCCGAGGGTGTGCGGTCCCGGACCCGTGCGATGGTCTTCGCCGAGAGCGACGTCGACCAGCGCGACCTCGACGTCACCATGGTGTTCGGGACCATCCCGCGGACCGACAGCGATGACGACCGTTGGCGGTGGCACAACGCCGTTCGCGGACGCCAGGTCCACCTGCGACCCGACCCGTACGGCACCACCCGCGCGATCCTCGCCTACTCTCCCGGGGACGACGTCATCGGTCTGACTCGTGAGCAGACGCTGGCGGCGGTGCGGCGCAGGTACGACGGAGTCGGGTGGGAGGCGCCACGGGTCCTGGACGCGCTCGACACGTCCCCGGACGTCTACATCGACCAGCTCCAGCAGATCCGGATGCGGACCTGGCACCGCGGCCACGTCGTGATGGCCGGTGACGCCGGATGGTGCGTCACACCGATGGGTGGCGGCGGCGCCTCACTCGCGCTCATCGCCGGGTTCGTCCTTGCCGCGGAGCTCGCCGACGTGACGCAGGACCAGGAAGCAGCGCTGACCGCGTACGAGACGTGGATGCGCCCGCTGGTCGACGATGTGCAGGACCTCCCTCGCGGACTCAAGGCACTGGCGTACCCGCAGTCCCGACTGGCGCTCGCGCTCCGCGGGCTCCTCAACAAGGTGTTGATGTCACGGCCGCTCCGACCAGTCGCCATGAAGCTCACCCAGGTCGCCGAGACTGATCGCGAGTTGCCGGTCCTCCTCGATCGCTGAGTCCTCAGCGTGACAGGGGACGCACTCACTCCGCGACGTCCGGCAAGCTGGGAGCATGGCCGACACAGCCCCAGGTACCGTCCACTTCCACCAGAAGCACCACGAAGCGATCATCCGCGGCGACAAGGTCACCACCGTGCGGTGGAACGAGTCTGTACAGGTCGGCGCGGCGACGTTCGTCTTCGACGATCACCCGACCGCCGAACCGTTGACCGGCGCGATCACCGCCGTGCACCGGTACCGGCTCGACACCCTCACGGCAGAACAGGCGCATCAGCCTCCGGGGACGGACATGCGGAGCTTCGGGGAACAGCTCCGCGAGAACTACTACCCCGAGACGCCGGACGACGCGGTCGTCGAAGTGGCAGAACTCATGACTCGGCCATCTCTGTAGGGCATCTGCTGACGGACACCAGAGTGTGCGCCAGCGCGCATACCCTGGCGCAATGAGGCAACGTCGAGTCGGGGGTCCTGCACTGTTGGTCGGCGTCGCCGTCGCGGTCGCGGTGACGCTCACCGGCTGCACGGGAGGCAGCGACGGCCTCGCGAAGCAGTACCGCGAAGGCGGCACGCAGAACTACATCTCGGGAGACGGCGCTGTCACGGAGTTCGCCGCGAACGATCGTGGTGAACGGGTCACTTTCGAGACCCATGACCTCGACGGCAAGGTCATCCGTGCCGATCAGTACCGTGGCAAGGCGCTCGTCCTCAACTTCTGGTACGCGTCGTGCGCACCCTGCCGCGTCGAGGCAAAGGACCTCCAAGCCGTCAGCGATGATCGGCACGCCCAGGCGTCGTTCCTCGGTGTCGATATCCGGGACTCGGCAGCGACGGCGCGTGCCTTCGTGAAGGAGCACGACGTCTCGTACAGCAACGCCGTTGACCAGGACGCGGCCGTGCAACTCGCGTTCTCCGGGACGAACGCCCCCAACTCGACGCCGGCAACCATCATTCTCGACAAGGAGGGCCGGGTGAGCGCCCGCATCCTCGGGCCGATCAATCGCAGTGTGTTGACGACGTTGATCGACGAAGCCAACAAGTGACGACGTGACGTCGGAGTCCTGAACAACGAGCCAGTCAGTGCGCCGAGCGCGGACGGGGGGGGTGCCCCGTGGAGGTATCGCCTGACGGTCCGGCAGGAGTGACGGGCGTCGTGGCTACTTGTTCTCGAACTTTTCCCAGTAGCGGGCGAGAGCCGCTTGGCCCGGTCGAGCCGTCGTGAACAGGACTACAGCGAACCCGGTGAAGATGACGAGAAACGCGACCAGAAGGTCGAGCGTGCCGTCGGAGTGGGCCATCAACACGAAGCCGATGACGATGACCAGCGCGCCCAGTGTCGCGAGTACGACGCGTCGAGGAGTCATGAGTGCGAATCTATCGTCACCGTCGTGGATCGGTATCAATTCGCCTCGCGGTCAACGGCATTCGTTCAGTGACGAGGCCGGTGGAAACTTCCCGTTAGCCGATCGGCTTGCGGTACTGCTTCCATCGCTTGCGCTGCGCGACCGCGCTACGCTCAGCGAAGTGGGCATGTTCTTGGTTGGGCTGGCAGTGGTCGGCGTCACATGGGGCTGTGTTCTCGTACTCTTCCCGAGGCCAATCTCCCGCTTCGCGCGGAAAGTGCAAGGGGAGTTCTGGGGAGGGCAGTTGACTCCGGAGCTCACACGATTCGTCGGCTGTGGTTTTGTTCTCGGAGGCGTCATCGCAACTGGGACGTTCGTCGCCGAGTTCCTCAGGCGCTGAGGGCCGGAGGAACGCCGCGTACGGGATCGCTAGGCGGTCAACCGGGCTCGGAGCTCTTCTGGCGTCAGGTCGTAGCCCGTCGCACGAGGTCCCGACCAGTTCAGGCCTGCGTTCAGTCCGTCCTTCTCGATTCCCGGAAGCCATCGGCTCTCGAAGTCAACCCGCGAAATCTCCAGGGGTCGAAAGCCCTTGTAGGCCGGAACCTGTGCGATGACGCGCTCCGCGCGCGACCGCCGAGACCAGAACGGCATTGCCCGGCGGCCATCGGCTGCCTTCGGTGCCGGCACACCGTTGTTGTCTTCGACCGTCCACACCGGACCGTTGCTGCCGATCTCACGAAAGAACGACGACGCCTGTGCAGCACTGACAGTCACACAACAAAACTAGCGCAGACCCTCGTACCGGTAGCCGATCGCCCATGGGGACGTCGGTCGGGTGGTTCCGCGGGTAGCTTGAGCATCATGATGACTCGCGAGTGGCTGGGCCGACGCCTGCCGCTGTGGACGCTGGTCCTCGTTGGTGTCGTTCTTCTCGGCGTCGCCGCGTCGCTGTTGGTCCTCGTCGACTCGATGTTGGTCTTCCTGGCTATCTCACCACTCACCATCGTGGGGCTGTACACGCTCGCCTATGCCGGCGGGGAGTGGCGACGACGAAGCGACAAGCAGAGCTCCCGGTAGCCGATCCGCTAGCGGTCTTCGCCGTCCCGCAAGCTTTTCAAGCCCGCATACAGCGGCCACGGCATGAGCACCATCAACAGAAGCCACGACCCGGGGCGGGTGGTGTTGATGATGATGTTCAGCAGTCCGAGCGCGAGCAGAAGACTGGCTGCGATCACCATGAACCACGCAAACGGGCGCGGATACTTCGGCGGCTTCACCAGCTCAACGTAACGGCGAGCGGATGGTCTCGCACAACGATCGACCGCCGAACGAGCCTGCCAGCGACTCAGGTTCGCTTCGACCGGTCCCGCTCGGATCGGGCGGACCCGTGGAGTGCGAAGCCGATCGCGCCGACGATCGCAGCCAGCAATCCCATCGCTGCGATGACCAGCCCTCCCGCTACGAGTCCGACGTACTGGACGCCCGCACCGAGGAGCGCCATCACGAGCCCCGCGACCAGAGCCCCGAGGCCGAACGCAAGGCCGAACACACGAGGCGGAACGCGAGAGAACATGCGCCCATCTAACTCTCGACTCTCCGCGATCCGCGCGCGCTGGCGAAGTGACGTCCGTGCCGGGATGTGGCGGCCACACCCAGTCCGTCACCGGCTGCGCTCCGGACCTCCTCGACGACGACCGCGGGTCACGCCCGAACACTCGACCGCGGTGCAGTCTCGACTGGAGAACTCGGCGAACTCCCCCGCGAACAGCGTCGGTGACGGAAATGGGTTGCGATCTGCCAAGCGTCCTCGGTCTGCATCCATGCACCTTGCCAACGGACGCCGCTGCCGCCCGAGGCTGCGCGCGCATCACCGTAGCGATCAGGGCACGTCCTCGCCGAACCCGAGCAGCATCCACGGTTCCAGGTCACTCACTCCCCCGATGCGCATCTGCGACAACGGGTGGGCTCTCGAGGGCGTTCAACGGTGACCGTTCAGCCGAGTGCCGGCGGGAGCGCCCCGATCTGCCCGAGGATGCTGAGCACGTCCGGCTGACCGACCTCGTCGACGATCAGTCCCTCGTCGAAACGGTAGAAGTTGCTCGCGTTCGCGACCACCGTCCTCCCCGTAGCGGGGACACCGAGGAACTCGCCGTCGTGCGTGCCGCGGAGTTCGAAACGTGCTGCGACCGTGTCGCCCTCGACGACGATCCGGTCGATGCTCCACTGGATGTCGGAGAACGCGCCCCGCATGATCGTCAGGATTTGCAGGTACCCCGGCAGCCCGCGCAGCGGCTCGGGCGAGAACGGCGTCAAGAACGCCGCCTCCGGTGCGATGACCGTCTCACCGATGGACGGGTCGGCGCTGTTGATGAAGTCGACGAATCGCAGGAACGAGAGGCGTGTGTCTGTGGTCATGGGCAACTACTTTACATAGCAAGTAGATGCCGTAGAGTCGAAGCATGAGCACGGACCTCGCCCCCCTCCCTGGAATCGACGCCGCGGATGACCGGACCGGGCGAGCGGCGCGTCTGCACGAGTACTTCGCCGCGCTGGTGCGGCACGAGACCGACGTGTGGAACGCGGTCGAGAAGCGGATGCGGGACGAGGGTGTGCTGAGCCTGGCCCGACTGGAAGTGTTGCGGATCGTCCAGGCAGCCCCATCGGGCGCCCGGGTGCAGGACGTCGCGACCGGCGTCGGGACGTCGATCGCTGCAGCCAGTCGCTTGCTGGACCGGCTCGCCGCCGATGGCTTCCTCGAGCGTTCGACGGACCCGGACGATCGGCGCAGCGTCCGCAGTGTGCTCTCACCCCAGGGGAGAGACGCCTTCGCCCTCGCGGACGAGCGGTTCGACCAAGCGCTGGACGCCGTGCTCTCGGACGCCGATGCCGCGGCGATCGCAGACGGCATCGCGGCACTCGAGCGCCTGCAGTCGACGTTGGAGGCAAGGCGATGACGGCCACCATGCGGGCCGTCGTGATCGACGCACCCGGTGGCCCCGACGTCTTGCACCTCCGTGAGCTGCCGATCCCGATCCCAGGCCCGGGCCAGGTGCTGATCCGTGTAGAAGCGTTCGGGCTCAACCGGTCCGAGCTGCACTTCCGCCGCGGCATGGGCCATTTCGGGACCTTCCCACGGGTGCCCGGGATCGAAGCCGTCGGGACCGTGGAGGCAGCCCCAGGTGGAGAGTTCCCCGCCGGTACCCAAGTAGCCGGGCTGATGGGCGGGATGGGTCGCGACTTCGACGGGGGCTACGCCGAGTACACCGTCGTTCCGGCCAGCAGCGTCGTGCCGTTCCGGAGCGGCCTCGACTGGTCCGTGCTCGGCGCCGTCCCCGAGATGCTGCAGACCGCACACGGGTCGCTCACCGTGGGCGTCGGTGCCCGCCGGGGCGACACGATCCTGATCCGCGGTGGCACGTCGTCGATCGGCCTGGCGTGCATCGTGCTGGCGAAGCAGCAGGGCATGACCGTCATCGCCACCACGCGCAACCCGGACCGCACCGAGCGACTGCACGCCACTGGTGCGGACCACGTCGTGGTGGACTCGGGCCGGATCGCCGACGCGGTCCGTCGAATCGTGCCGGACGGCGTCAACGGAGCGGTCGAGTTGATCGGCACCGACACGCTGCCCGACACGCTCCGGGCGACAGCCGTCCACGGCACCGTGTCGTTCAGCGGGATGCTCTCCGACGTCTGGACCATCCCCGACTTCTACCCGATGGCGGTGATCCCCAACGGGGTGCGCCTCACCGCGTACTCCGGCGAAGCGAGCGACCTGCCGGCATCGGTGCTGCAGACGTTCCTCGACACCGTCGCAGCCGGCACCGTGCAGGTCCCGATCGCGAAGGTGTATCCGCTCGAGGAGATCGTGCAGGCCCACCGCGACATGGAGGACGGGACCCGGTCAGGCAAGCTCGTCGTCACCATCCGATGATGGGTACGGGCTCTCCGGAACCCCGCTCTCGGGGTGGAACCCGTTCGTCCTCGACAAGGGCGCCAGCCAGTGCAAGTCAGGCGGTCGCACTCGTCGTTGTCGTCGCCTGGCTGCTGTACGGCGTCGTCAGCTCGAAGCTGACCCGACGATCCGGGCACAGCTAGGCAGGTCTTGGTGGCCCGCAACTGACGGACAGGAGGCCCGGTACCAGCTGGCATCGGGCCTCCAGTCCGTCAGTGGCACGCGTCCAGGGCCTGCGCCTCTGTCGTGGCGTCCCACGCGCGCCGCCGTGCCCGGCAGCACCGTCCGGTCACCCCCAGGTCAAGGGCTGTTCACCCGCTGCCGCTACCTCTGCTTGTCGGACCGCCGCCCGAGGGTCCCGATACCGGAGGACCCATGAACACCCGCACCGCACTGTCCTGCGTTGCCGTCGCCGCCCTCGCCTCGCTGGTGTTCGCGACACCGGCGCACGCCGACGAGGCCAGCTCCTACAGCAGTAAGCAGCCGTACATCGCCCCCAGCCAGCCGGACATCGACGCCTACTCGCCGGCGCCGACGGGCTACGCCCCCGTCGCCACGGAGTCGGTCGCCCGACACGGATCGCGGGGACTCTCCGCCTACAAGTACGACGCACTGCTGCACCGTCTCGCCGCGACCGCGCAGGCCGAGAACGGGTTCCTGACGCCGGAGATCGGGAAGGAGTTCTCCGCGAACCTCGATGCCATCACCGCGGCGAACGTCGCGAACGGCTACGGCATGCTCACCGGTCAGGGCGCCACCCAGCACCAGGGCATCGGAGCACGAGCCGCGCAGCGCAACGAGCAGCTGTTCGCAGCTGCGGCGAAGACGGGCGGGCGTGTCGTCGCCGAGACCTCGGGTGAGTCTCGCGCGACGGAGTCGGGCGAGAACTTCTTGCGGGGCTTCGGGGCCACGGGTGTCAAGCTCGAGCCGCGCCCTGACCTGCTCTACTTCCACGAGGTCGAGAACCCGGACGGCACCGAGAAGGCCGAAGGGTCGCCCGAGCGCCAGCGCGCCCAGGCGTACGAGGACTACGTCGCCCAACAGACCGGTGACGGCGGCACGATCGCCGCAGCCCTGCAGTACATCGAGGCGAAGCCGCGATCCGTCGAAGCGGCGAACGACCTGCTCTCCGGCATCTTCACGCCCGGGTTCATCGCCGCGATCGGCACGGACAAGGCACACACCTGGTACAACACCGCCGACGGCTCGAAGGGCGGCGCGGTGGCGTGCGCGCCCGGTGCCGACACCAAGGCCGATCCCGATGCCTGCGGCGATCCGAAGAAGTCGATCAAGAGCACCGTCGATGCGGCGATGTCGCTGTACAACCTGTACATCATCGCGGCCGACATGCAAGAGGAGAACGTCGCTCCGCACGCGTTCGACTTCGCGCAGTACTTCGCTGGCCGGCCGGCGGATGCCGAGTGGTTCGCGTACCTGCTCGATGCCGAGGACTTCTACGAGAAGGGCCCGAGCCTCGCCGGGCACGACGAGACCTACTCGATCGCCGAGCCCCTGCTCGACGACTTCTTCGCCACGATCGACGCCCGCGTCGCCGGCGGTGACGTGGTCGCGACCTTCCGCTTCGCGCACGCCGAGACGATCATCCCGTTCGCGGCGCTGTTGCGTCTGCCGGGCTCCACCGTCGCCGCGCCCGACAACGCTGCTCCGACCTCGGACGCCGACGTCTACGACGACGCCACCAACCCGTGGCGAGGATCCCAGGTGACGCCGATGGCTGCGAACGTGCAGTGGGACGTCGTGTCGCGAGCGGGCATCGACCCCGCTACCGGAGCGACCTACACGCCGCTCGTGCGCATGCTCTACAACGAGCGGGAGATCGCGTTCGCCTCCGGCTGCCGTGCGGTCGCCGCAGGGTCGCACTGGGTCAAGGAGACCGAGCTCAAGCACTGCCTGACCGGCGCGGCGATGACCGAGAGCCCGCTGATCGCTGCGGCCGTGCCAGGACCGACCGCGACGCCCACCGCGGAGCCCACGCCGACGCCGACCGTGACACCAGCGGCGCAGGGCGCCGGCGCACCGACGACCCCGGCGACGGCGCCGGCGACGGGCTCGCTGGCCGCGACCGGAGCGGAGTCACCTGTCGGACCGGCGTTGCTCGCGACACTGCTCCTCCTGGCCGGCGCCGGGACGCTGGTGCTGCGTCGCCGGCGTCGCCTGCGACCCACCGAGTGACACCGACGCGGATCCGCGGCTTCTCGAGATGACCAGCCTGTCCCGGCGCCCCGCCCCAGCGGGGTGACGGCCGGACTGGAGGCACGGTGCCAGCTGGCACCGTGCCTCCAGTCCGTCAGCGTCTCGAGTCCAGGGCCACGGACGACGCGACCACGCCGCTCACCATTGCGGCGGAAGCCGCGAAACGAGCCGACGCCCAGCTGCCCCTTCCTCGGGAGCCCTCCGGGTCGTATGGTTTACAGCGTTGTAAACGGGCCGCCGCAGGGACGGCCCGCAGGCACGGCCGTTGCACGGCCCGATGGACGACGACGTCCACGAGGAGCACCCACTTGCGCCCCATCTCCTTCCGATCCCGAGGGCTGCGCCGTGCGCTGTCGTCGGGCATCGTCGCTGCGACCGCCCTCGGCATGCTCGGGATCGCCGCGATCCCGGCCGCCGCGGACCCGGCCGCTGATCGCACCGTCGTCTCGGGCCAGGCCCGGTTCGAGGTGCTCTCCCCCACCCTGATCCGCACCGAGTACGCGGGTGACTCGCAGTTCACCGACGGCAGCACCTTCAACGTCATCGGCCGCGACGACTTCGCACCGACGACGTTCACGAAGACCGAGCGGGACGGCTGGCTGACCCTCGACACGGGCGCGATGACCGTCCGGTACAAGGAGGGCTCGGGGGCCTTCACGCAGGACACCCTGCAGACCACCGTGACCACGGCGTCCGGGCAGCGGGTCACCGGCACGCCGTGGGTGTCGACGCCGACCCCCTCGTGCACGATCGGGTCGCTCTGCGAGGCCGAGGCGCTCGGACTCACCGGCCTGTCCCTCGCGACGGACCACGCGGGCTTCACCGGAGCCGGGTTCGCCGCGGGCTTCGAGTCCGTCGGCAACGCGATGACCTTCACGACCACAGCGGCACGTGCCGGCTCGTACGACCTCGCCCTGCGCTACGCGAACTCGCAGGGCGGCGACGGCCAGGTCGCCACCCGCACCCTCAGCGTGACCGTCGACGGCGGTGCCGCGAAGACGATCCGGCTCGCACCCGGCGCGAACTGGGACGACTGGAAGACCACCGCCGCCACGACCCTCGACCTGACGGCGGGCGAGCACCGCGTGCGCATCGAACGCACCGCGGACGACTCCGGCCGGGTGAACGTCGACAGCCTGGCCCTGGTCAGCACCGGCGACGCCTACCCGGCACCGTCCACCACGGTCACCGGCGAGGACTGCGCGTTCGGCACCGTGTGCCAGGCCGAGGACTCGGCACGCACCGCTCCGGCGACGACCGCCACGAACCACAACGGCTTCGCCGGGGACGGCTTCGTCGCCGGGTTCGAGCGTGCCGGGGCGCAGCTGACGACCCACGTCACCGGGGTGCCGGCCGCGGGCGACTACGCCCTGCAGGTCCGCTACGCCAATGGCTCCGCCGGGGCGCCGACACTCACCGCGGCCCCGACCGGTCAGCAGTCGACCACTGCACCGCTCCCGAAGACGAGCGGCTGGGACTACTGGAACACCGCCACCGTGCCGGTGCACCTGGCCGCCGGCACGAACGACGTCGTGATCGGGTGCCCGACCGTGGCGAACAACTGCAACGTGAACTTCGACACCGTCGCCGTGGTCGACACCGCGTCGCCGGTCCTCGCCGCACATGCACCGCTCGGCGGGTACCGCCGCGACCTCGACACCGCCAACGGATCGGTGAAGACGAACCCGGGTCTGCTCTACCAGGACGGCTGGTCGCTCCTCGACGACAGCGCCTCGGCGCTGTACGACGAGGCGACCGACGCCGTCACCCCCGCCGGCGACCACGGCGGCGAGCGCTACCAGGACGGCTACGTCTTCGGGTACGGCTCGGACTACCGCCACGCGCTCGAGGAGCTCGCCGTCCTGACCGGTCCGACGAAGCTGCTCCCCCGCTGGGCGTACGGCGTCTGGTACTCCGAGTACTACGACCGCTCGCAGGCCGACTACCTGGCCATCGCGAAGCAGTTCGAGGACGAAGGCGTCCCCGTCGACGTCATGGCGATCGACACCGACTACAAGATCGGCAGCCCCACCAACCAGGGCGACAGCAAGTGGAACGGCTGGTCGGTCGACCCGTCCCGGATCCCGGACATGACCGGCCTGCTGGCCGACTGGCACGCCGAGGGCATCCACAACACCCTCAACATCCACCCGTCGATCTCGAGCCAGGACCCGCAGTTCGCGAAGGCCCAGGCCACCGCGAAGGGCAAGCTCACCAAGGGCGACGGCGACCGGTACCTGTTCGACTGGTCCGACCCCGACCAGCTCAAGGCCTACTTCGACCTGCACACCTCGCTGCAGCCGAAGGGCGTCGACATGTGGTGGCTCGACTGGTGCTGCAGCGAGAACTCGAAGTACTCCGCGAACGGCGTCACCCCCGACGCGTTCATCAACCAGCAGTACGCGGAGTACACGGACCAGGCACTCGGCGGCCGGGGGCTCGCGTTCTCGCGGGCGTACGGCTCGCTGACGGCCGGTGGCTACGGCAACCCGCAGCCGGTCCCGACCGGCCCGTGGGCGGACAAGCGCACGACCGTGCACTTCACCGGCGACACCACGTCGTCGTGGGACATGCTGCTCGCCGAGGTCGGCTACACCCCCGGTGAGTCCGCCGCGACCGGTCTGGCCTCGGTCAGCCACGACATCGGTGGCCACAACGGTGCGCAGTACGGCATCGAGGGCGCCGAGGAGGGCACGACCCAGCTGCCCGAGGACCTCTACGCCCGCTGGGTGCAGCTCGGCGCCTTCCAGCCGATCGACCGCCTGCACAGCAACCACAGCGACCGACTGCCGTGGCAGTACCCGGCCGCTGCTGAGGCGTCGGCGAAGCGGTTCCTGAACCTCCGCGAGGCCCTGGTCCCCCTGACCTACACGCTCGCCGCCCAGGCGACCGAGACGGGCACGCCGATCCTGCAGCCGCTCTACCTGCAGCACCCCGAAGCGCAGGAGTCCTACGCCCAGGCCGGCTCGGAGTACCTGTACGGCCCGGACGTCCTCGTCGCCCCGGTCACCACCGCGAACGACGACTCCGGCAAGGCGACCCGCTCCGTCTGGTTCCCGGCCGGCAGCTCGTGGACGGACTGGTTCACCGGCAAGACGTACGCCGGAGGCACCACCGCCGACGTGACGACCGACCTGAACAGCATGCCCGTGTTCGTGAAGAGCGGCGGCATCGTCCCCACCCGGACGGAGCAGGTCAAGAACGACGCCGCACCGCTCGACGCCGTCACCCTGACGGTGGCGACCGGCGCGAACGGCTCGTTCGACCTGCACGAAGATGCCGGCGAGGACAGCGCCGCTGACGGCGCCGCGAAGTCGAGCGCGATGACCACGGCCACAGCGTCCGCGAAGGCCACGGCGGGCAGCGCCTCCACCGCCGTCCGCTACACGCAGCAGGCGACCGGCGGCTCGCTCGCCATCGCCCCCGCCGACGGCTCCTTCGCCGGCCAGGTGCAGGACCGCTCGTGGACGGCGACGTTCACGAACGCGGACCGCCCCCGCACCGTCACCATCGACGCCCGGGTGATCGCGGACACCGCCTGGACCTACGACTCCGACACCCGCACCATCAGCGTGCCGGTCGACGAACGGTCCGTGACGAAGCGAACGGTCGTCGCCTTCAGCAGCAAGGCGGCGGCGACCCCGGTCCTGCGGGTCGAGTCGCCTCGGGTGCACGCGGGCGACCCGCAGACCGTGACCGGCGCCGGGTTCCCGGCTGACACCGACGTGGCGCTGGCGACCGCGCCACGCATCGGTGGTGCCACCGCGCACACCGACGCGAGTGGTGCGTTCTCGACCGACCTGCGGGTGCCCGGCACCGCGTCCGGTCGGGTGACCGTCACCGCATCGGTCGACGGTGTGGCCCTGGCTCGGGCCGCCTTCACCGTGGTGGCTGCGGCTGCTCCGACGCCGACCACGTCGCCGAGTGCGGGCACGCCGGGCAGCGGCGCTCCGACGCCGGATGACAACGGATCCGGTGCGCCGGGCGCGGCAGCGCCGGGCAACGGTGGCGCTGATGCGGGCAGCGACCCGGGCGGCGCACTGGCCTGGACGGGCGCGAACATGCTCCCCCTCGGGCTGTTGGCGGCGGCACTGCTCGCGGCCGGTGGACTCGTGTGGACGCTGCGCAGTCGGCGACGCCGCGCGCGTGCCTGAGCCCGCCTGAGCGGTCACCCGTCACGGGCGGATAACGGACTGGCTGGTGTTCATCAGCGCTATCTGCGACGCAGTCGTCGCGCTCGTCATCGCAGCCGCCTCCATCTGGTGGAGCGACCTGCGGGCCCGCCTCCACGAGGTCGTCAGCGGTGACCTCAGCTGGGCGCAGGACAACGTCGCACCCTCGATCTTCATCGCTGTTGGCACAGCCGTGATCGCGACATTGCTCGGCTACTTCCTCGGCTCCCAGTGGGCCGACGTGCACGGCCTCAGCCGCATCTGGAACTCCGCCATCCCTCGGAACACCTCCGCGTGGGCACGGCTCTTCAACGACGCACCCGAGGACGCGCTGGTCGAGGTGGCCCTGGTATTGAAGTCGGGAGCATGGGTCAGCGGCGCACTGTACGAGTTCGACAACGACCCGGACCCTCACCCACACCGGGCAATCGTGTTGACCCAACCGCGCTACCGGCCCGAGGGCAGCGATGCAGCCGTCCCGATCGAAGGCGCCGATTACGTCGTCGTCGAGGCAGATGAGATCGAGCAGCTGCACGCTGCCTTCGTGCAGATCGAGATCCCCGCCGACGGTAGCGATGCCAACGAAGCCGCGCAGGGCTCGTAGCGGCCTCCCGCCTGAACGACCGGCGCCGCCGAGCGGGCCAGCGCATTGCGCTGGCCCGCTCGTTCCGTCCGTCGTCCGGGGGGCGTTAGTTGTGCTTGGGTGCTTCGCCGCCAGTAGCTGCTGACCTTAACTCGTCCAGAAAGACCAGTCGGGCCGATCCCGATGAAGCGACCTGTCTTCGACACTCGTGTCAGCCCCCGGGCGGGCCTTTCATGGTCAGTGGTCGATGGATGGACGCGGCGGACCTCGGCCGTCAGCGGATCATCCAATCCTGTGAGTTCACCCGAGACTCGGGAACTCTCTTCCCAAAAGTAGTTAGCCGGCTCATGATTGCGTAGACAGTCAATCAGAGGAGCCCCACCATGACACAGACGACCGCCACCGTGGCAGTTTTCGCAGCAACCGGAGCACAGGGAGGCGCGGTCACCGACGCTCTCCTCGAGCGCGGCGCGAGAGTGCGTGCGCTCCTGCGCAATACTGCATCGGAGAAAGCCACTGCGCTGGCTGCGCGCGGTGTCGAGCTCGTGCAGATCGACATCGGCTCCCCCGCGACTCTGACCGCGGCCCTGCAGGGCGTGGACGCATTCTGGTTCATGACCACCCCTCCCGGCGGTATGCAGAACGCTGACCTGGATGGCGAGACCGCACAAGGCATCGCCCTCGCTGACGCGGCCGCCGCGGCCCGTGTGGGCCGAGTCGTGTTCAACTCCGTCGGAGGCGCCGAGCGCGGATCCGGCGTGCCGCATTTCGACTCGAAGCACCTTGTTGAGGAGCACCTGGACTCACTCGGCCTGAACACGACGATCCTGCGGCCCGTGTTCTTCACCGATAACTTCTTCGGCTTCGCACCCACTGTGGAGGACGGGACCTTGGTCCTGCGTCTGCCCTTCCCCGACGCAGTCCCCCTTCAGCTCATCGCCACCCGCGACATCGGCGTCATCGCTGCCACCGCCTTGCTCGACCCGGCCGCGGTGCCCGCATCGCTCGAGATCGCAGGGGACGCCCTGACGGGCAGCGAGATCGCGGCCGCGTTCGCAGAGCACACAGGCATGCCCGCCCGGTACGAGGCGCTGCCCCTGACGGTCATGGACGGCAATGACGACATGCAGGCCATGTTCCGCTGGTTCGCCGAGACGCCCGCTTACCAGGCCGACCTCAAGCAGGTCCGACGCATCGCCCCCGGAACGTGGAGCTTCCGCCAGTGGCTCCACGCCGTCGACTACATCCCCGCCGCGTGACCGCATCCGACACATCAAGACCAGGAGCACCGCATGAGAGCCGTCCAGTTCACAACCTACGGTCCCGCCGACGTCCTCGACGTCGTCGATGTGGAGACCCCGAGCCCGTCCGCAGGTGAGATCCTGATTCAGGTCGCCGGGGCGGGAATCAACCAACTCGACGCGAAACTCCGTGCAGGCATGATGTCAGGCGGGGCACCGCTCACGGCCCCGAGCGGCACGGGATTCGACGCGGCCGGCACGGTCCTCGAGGTCGGCACCGACGTCGATGACGTCGCGCCGGGCGACGTCGTCTTCGGCATCGGGCGGAACACGCTCGCCGAACAGGCGGTCCTGAACGCGTGGGCGAAGGTTCCTGCCGGAGTCGACCCCGTTGAGGCCAGCGGCTGGGGTGTCGCAGTCGAGACCGCTCACCGCCTCCTGTCCGAGCTGGGAACCGACGACGGGACGATCCTCCTCAGCGGTGCCTCAGGCGGTGTCGGATCGGCCCTCATCCAGCTGGCCGCAGCCCGGGGGCTCCGGGTCATCGGCACTGCCAGCGAGCACAACCAGGCCTACCTGCAGGAGCTCGGGGCGGTGGCTGTGACCTACGGCTCGGGCCTCGTCGACCGGGTCAGGGCCGTGGCACCCGATGGTGTCGACGGGGCACTCGACTTGTCAGGCAAGGGAGTCATCGGCGAGCTCATCGCCCTGGTCGGCGACCCTGCCAAGGTCATCTCCATCTCCGACTTCACCGCGCCCCAGCTCGGCGCACGCGTCTCCACGGGTGATGGCCGCACCACGGATCCCCGCGACGCTCTCGCCGAAGCCGCAGCGCTTCCCTCGTTCGGTTTGCACATCGATCGGCGCTTCGAACTCGCCGACGCGGCGATTGCTCACCGGACCTCCGAAGCCGGCCACACCCGCGGAAAGATCGTCGTCATCCCCTGACCGGTCGTCAACCGACCCCCACCGAAGGAGAAGCACCATGTCGCACAGGAACTCATCCGTTGCAGCACCCATCAACAACCAGACCCTGTTCATCGGGTTCGCGGCTGAGGCCATGACGACCGAAGAACTCGCCCCGCTGAACATGACCGTCGAGCAGCTCTCCGAGCAGATCGAACGCGGCTGGGCCGCCATCAAGGAACAAGGGGTCGAGGGTGCCCTCTGCGGCATCAGCAGAGATCCCGACGAGACAGAGACCCAGCTCCGAACTCGTTTCGCGGAGCAGCCCTACGGAGTGGCCCTCATCGGCGGCGGTGTTCGCATGCTGCCGGAGAACACCGTCCTGCTCGAACGCGTCGTGAACGTCCTCATCGACCTCCAGCCCGGCATCCGCATCAGTTTCAACACCAGCCCCCAGAACGCCTACGACGCCATCCAGCGGTGGATCACTCGCTGATCGTCGGTGTCTGCGCCAGGTGGGAGACTGGCGCGCAGCGTTCCGAGCAGCGAGAAGGACAGGTAGCCGCATGTCGTCGCCCCACGAGGAGATCGGTCTGACCCGACACACGGTCGGGCCGATCAGCTCGCTGATCCCCACCGTGGCCAAAGCGCACCGGAAGCTCGCCGGGTCGCTCCTGGAAGAGCTCGGTCTCGCCGCGGGGCAGGAGTTCGTCCTCATGCTGCTGTGGAAAGAATCCCCTCGGACTCAGGCCGATCTGACCCGTCTGCTGCTCATCGAGCCGCCGACGATGGCCAAGATGCTCGCGCGACTCGAGCGCGGCGGCTTCGTCGAGCGGGAACGGTCATCGACTGACCGCCGTGTCGTCCTCGTATCACCGACGAAAGCCGGACGGGAACTGGAAGACGCCGTGACAGCGGCCTGGGCGACCCTCGAGGAGCACACTTCGGCCGGGTTATCTTCCGATGAGCAGGCTCAGCTCCGTGACCTTTTGGCTCGCGTGGCTGTGACGCTGACGGAGACGACGGCCGAGCGGGCCTCATGAGCGGCGCGGGCGCCGACGTGCCACACCGAGCTTTCACCTCACACCGGTGGGGCCGTGGCAGAACGTGCGATGGTGCGCGCACATGCCCCATCGAGAAGGACCGGGAGGACGCATGCAGGGAGAAGGTCTGCAGCGAGCAGCACGCGACACGGCAGGGGCACTGGCAGGTGTCAGTCGAGGCCACCCGTTCACTCCGCATCTCGAGGTGTGGAAGGTGGACAAGAAGGTGTTCCTCATCGTCACCGAGGATGACCCGGACTTTCAGATCATCACCGTGAAGGTCGATCCCCATCGAGGTGATGCGCTTCGCCGCGACCACGCCTCCATCGCACCTGGTCGGTATCTCGACAAGCAGCATTGGATCTCCGTCGGTGCGGGAACCGGCGTGACGAAGACACTCATCGAGGACCTCGTCCTCGGATCCTACGAACTCGCCGGCGGACGCCTGGAGGATGTAGCCGGTGGGTGAGCAGCCTCCTTCCCTGTTCGAGGTCGACGACACCTCCCGGCCTCTCGCGGACCGCCTGCGACCTCCCGCGTTGGGCGATGTGGTCGGTCAGGAGCACCTCCTCGCCCCTGACGCCCCCATCGGGCGGATGGTCAGCACCAGGCGGCTCATATCTATGATCCTGTGGGGACCGCCCGGGTGCGGCAAGACGACCATCGCGCGCCTCCTCGCGGAGCAGACGAACCTCGCCTTCGAGCCGCTCTCGGCGACGTTCTCCGGTGTCGCCGACCTGCGGAAGGTTTTCCAGGCGGCGCAGCGTCGTCGGGAGCTCGGTCAGGGGACGCTGTTGTTCGTCGACGAGATCCACCGCTTCAACCGGGCGCAGCAGGACTCCTTTCTGCCTTACGTCGAGGACGGCACGATCGTTCTCGTCGGCGCCACGACCGAGAACCCCAGCTTCGAGCTCAACGGCGCGCTCCTCTCACGCTGTCAGGTGTTCGTCCTCGAACGTCTCGACGCGACAGCGCTCGACACCTTGATCAGCCGAGCCGAGACCGTACTGGGACGACCCCTGCCCCTCGACGCGGACGCCCGTCAGGCCCTGGTCGCGATGGCCGACGGCGACGGTCGTTATCTGCTGAACATGATCGAGCAGATCGAAGCACTTCCCGCGCCTGTCGATCCCGCAGCTCTCGCCGCGGCCGTTCAGAGACGAGCCCCCCTCTACGACAAGTCGCAGGAGGGCCACTACAACCTCATCTCCGCGCTCCACAAGTCCATGCGAGGCTCGGACCCGGACGCGGCCCTCTACTGGTTGGCCAGGATGCTCGAGGGCGGAGAGGACCCGCAGTTCATCGCCCGGCGTATCACCCGGTTCGCCACCGAGGACATCGGCATGGCCGACCCCGGGGCCGTGCAGCAGGCCCTGTCCGCATGGGACGTCTATGAACGGCTGGGCTCCCCCGAGGGGGAACTCGCGATCGCTCAAGCGGTGCTCTACCTCGCGACCGCACCCAAGTCGATCGGCGTCTATCGCGGCTTCGCCCGAGCCCGCGCCGCAGCCCGACGTACGGGCTCGCTGATGCCGCCGGCGCACATCCTCAACGCCCCCACCCGACTGATGAAGGATCTCGGCTACGGCCAGGGCTACCAATACGACCCCGACACCGAGACGGGCTTCTCGGGAGCCGACTACTTCCCCGACGACATGCCCCGAGAGACGTTCTACGAGCCGACCACGGGAGGCTACGAGCGGGCCATCACCGAGCGCCTGCGTCACTGGGCTCAGCTGCGCGCCGAGAAGCCTGAGGCCCCCGACCGGGCTGCCGCCTCGGACTAGCCTCCGGACCAGCACCGGACACAGCAGGCGCGCTCGGCGTCATGACCGGGCGAGGGTCACCTCGAGCCCTCGGAGGGTGCTTGGCAACCGTTCCAGCATCTCTTCCAGCTCGCCAGCGGAGACGTTCGCGCCGAAGGTCTCGGCGTGGGGTTCGAGTTCGATGCTGTCGTGCAGCGAACCGGCCGGGACGGGGTCGAAACCCCACGCGTCGACGAGCGCCGAGACCGTGGCGACGGCGTGCGGATCGTCTCCTGCGACCGCGATCGCTCTGCGATCCGCAGCGCCCAAGGGCCTGGGGCCTTCATCGAGGTCGTGGTATCCCATGTGGTTGAAGGCCTTGACGACGACCGACTGAGGAAGGCGACGCTGCACGAGCTCGCTGGTCGAGGTGCGGAGGTCGCCGAGATCGTCGCGGGTGCCGTCGACCTCCCACCAGTAGTTCATGGCGTCGATCACGACCTTTCCGCGCAGTGCGGTGGCAGGGACGGTGCCCAGCCGTCCGAGCGGCAGCGCGAGGATGACGACGTCGGCCGCGTCCACGGCGTCCACTGCGCGAGCAGGCTCCGCGCCGGGAGAGACGACGGCGAGGATCAGGCGGATGCTCTCGGGGTCACCGGATCCCGCGACGAGAACCCGGTGCCCCGCCGCCAGGGCCAACCGGGCCAGGACGGTGCCGAGCTTGCCGGCGCCGAGGATCGCGATGGTCGAGGTCGTCACGCGGTCACGACCGCTGGGCGGGCCGGCATCTCGGCCAGGAGCTCCCGGACCCGGGGGATGACCGTGGTGCCGTAGAGCTCGACCGATCGGAGGCGGTCCGTGATCGACTGCGTGCCGGAGGTGTAGATCATGTCGAAACGGCCGACACCCATGGCGTGGATGGTCCGGGCCATCTTCTGGGCGACCGTCTCGGCCGAGCCGACGTACATCGACCCGGACGCCACTTCGCGGTCGAATTCGCTCCGTGTCACCGGCGGCCAGCCGCGCAGAGCGCCGATGCGGTCGCGGACGACCTTGAAGTGCGAGTACCAGGCCTCGAGCGCCTCCTCGTCGGTGTCGGCGACGAACCCGGGCGAGTGCATGCCGATGGGGTGAGCCGTCGTGCCGAACTCCTCGGCGGCACGGCGGTAGAGATCGAGGTACGGGGCGAATCGCTGCGGCTGCCCTCCGATGATGGCCAGCATGAGCGGGAAGCCGTACTTCGCCGTCCGCACGACGGACTGCGGCGACCCGCCGACGCCGACCCAAGTCGAGAGGCCTTGCTCGGTCTTCGGGAAGACATCCGCATCGGTCAGCGGCGCCCGGGTCGTCCCGGACCAGGTGACCGGTCTCTCGGTCAGCAAGCGCGCGAACAGTTCGATCTTCTCCTCGAAGAGGACCTCGTAGTCGGCCATGTCGTATCCGAAGAGGGGGAACGACTCGGTGAACGAGCCACGCCCGAGAATCACCTCGGCTCGCCCACCCGAGAGGGCGTCGACGGTCGCGAATCGCTGGAACACGCGCACAGGGTCGTCGGAGCTGAGCACGGTGACCCCGGAACCGAGGCGGATGCGACGGGTCGCCGTCGCGAGCCCGGCGAGCACTGTCTCGGGTGACGAGACCGAGTACTCGGCTCGGTGGTGCTCACCCACCGTGAACACGTCCACGCCGAGCTCGTCGGCCATGACGGCCTCATCGACGAGCTGCCGGATGGAGCGGGCGTGGCTGACCGGCGCACCGGTCTCGTCGGAGGGGACATCCCCGAAGGTGTCGAGGCCGAAGTCGACGTCGATCATGATTCCTCATCTCATTGACACGTCAACCATGTGGTTGACGCGTCAATAATCTGCCGCTACGGTCGAGATGTCAACAGGGAGGCGTGATGAAAGACGAACACGACGCACCAGCACGACGAAGATCGCCCAACGCAGCCGAATTGGCGGTCTGGCGCGACTACGTCGAGACCTCCGAACAGGTCAAACGCACCCTGACGACCGCGTTCCACGACACGTCAGGGATCTCACCCGGCGACTACGCGGTCATGCTCGCCCTCAGCGAGGCGGCCGAGAAGACGCTCCGGTCGTCCGATGTCGCCGATGTCGTGGGGTGGGAGCGGAGCCGCCTGTCGCACCACCTGCGCCGCATGGAAGAACGCGGCCTCATCACTCGAGGGCTCGTGGGCGGCGACGCCCGCGGCGCCGCCGTGACCCTGACCGACACCGGCTCCAGGATCTTCCGCAGCTCATCGGCGTCTCACCTGCGGCTGGTCCGCGAGATCTTCATCGACGCGTTCACTCCGACTCAGCTCGACGCGATGCGCACCCTGACCGAGACCCTGCACCAGCACCTCGACACCAGCCAGCCCCCCACCCCCAGCTGACCTACTCAAGCTGACACAACCCAACGGAAGACACCATGGACATCGCACTCTGGATCATCACCGGCCTTCTCGCTCTCGCCTTCCTCGGCGCCGGGATCCTGAAGCTCCTCCGCCCGCGAACGGCCCTCATCGATGGAGGAATGCCCTGGGCGGCGGAATTCTCCTCGCCGGCGATCAAAACCGTGGCCGCCTTGGAAGCCATCGGGGCGATCGGACTCGTCCTGCCCCGTCTGACCGGGGTCGCGCCCCTTCTCAGCCCGATCGCTGCTCTCGGACTCGCTGCCCTCATGACCGATGCCGTCGTCGTTCACGCACGCCGAGACGAACCGGTCCTCCCGCCGCTGGTCCTGGGCGTGCTCTCGATCGTCGCAGCCGTGCTCGGCTTCATCGTGCTGATCTGATCCTCCGAGCGAGGGGCGGCAGACTAGGGGGTCGTGCCGGTGTCGACACGCACCGTGAGGGACACCTCGTAGCCGGCGGTCGCGTCGCCGGTCATCGTCGCGAGCTGGAGAGCGACGCCGTCATCACCGAAGACCATGTCGGTGTCGAGGCTGACCTCGTCGAGGTTCCGCGTGGATCCGTCGTAGCCACCTTGGGAGTAGACGGCTCGGCTGGCGTCCTCGAGCAGGGCGACCTGGGATGTGGCGATGACGTTCGTGGAGTCGCTGACCGCGTCACGGTTCGGGTACACCTCGAAGTGGATGTGCGGCCAGCGACCGGTGTAGCAGCCGGGGAAGATCGACGTGAACCCCACCGTGCCGGTCGCGTCGGCGACCTGCACGCCTCGGAGGTACGTCTCATCCTCGAGGCCAGCGGAGTACATCGAGTAACCGCCACTCGCGTCGCACTGCCAGACGTACACGGCGACGTCAGCGAACGGTGCGTCTCCGTTCGCCATGTCGAGAACCGTGAGCCGCAGGGTGATCGGTACCCCGGCAGCAGTGCCCCCTCCCCCAATGCTCGTCCGGATGTCGCTGCGGACGATGCCCGATCGCTCAAGAACGTCGGCCCCATTCGAACCGTCTCCGGGGAACGGACCGGCGGTCTCCTCCGGGATCTCGCCTGCCGCCCCTCCCGGCCTCGCCGCACCTCCAGGACTGACCACCGGGGCGGGGGCGGCGGCGCTGCAGGCCGCCAGCACCACCGAGCCGACACCGATGCCGATGAGGCTCAACACGGCCCGGCGCGAGAAGAGCGTCCCGACATCGAAAGCGACCCCCTGGTCGACGACCTCATCGCCGGCCCTCTCGAGCAGGCGCCCCTCGTAGGCAGGCCCATCGGGGGTAGCGTCGGGCTCGGGGATGCGGCTCATGCTGTCCTCTCAAAGAACGAGCGTCGGGGAGCACCACCATTCCGGCCCGCAGTGAACCGCTGCCCTGATCCGGTGATGAATCAGCCGTGAACGACGTCATGACGCATTCTGTTCCTGCGCGTCTCGCAGCCCGCAAGGAGCGAATGGCGACGACGCGTGCAATGGGACCGATTTGCAATCACGCACACAAGTTGCCCCTCGGCGGAAATCAGGACTGATCCTGTTGCTTGTCCGTCAAAGGATGAACGTCCTCGTCGACCTTGCTCCGAAGATCCATCTGGGCTTCAACACCAGTCCGGGACGACCCGGGCGCCGCTGGCTCGTTCGCTGACCAGCGAGGCTTCCTTGGTGTTCGCTCCAAGTGCTCGACTCGTCCCCGCCGGCGAAACCCAGCACCGCGTCCAGCTAGGCGCCCACTCCGATCAGCTCGGCGAACACCGACTGCACACCAATCAGCCCCGATGGCGTTCCCTCTGATCACCATCGACGCACCCTCCCCCCGTCCGCAAAGAGAAACTGGAGACATCAAACATGCATGGAGACACATTGCAGAAGCGCGCGTCAGCTCGAGCACAGGAACTCCCCGGTGCCGAGTTGACGCACCCCTTCGGTGCGGAGTGGGATGTGTACAAGGTCCGGGACAAGGTGTTCATGTTGCAGACGGCGGTCACCGGGGAACCCATCGTCGTCCTCAAGGCCGATCCCGCAGACGCGAAGGCCCTCCGCGAGCAACACGACGACATCACCCCCGGTTACCACATGAACAAGCGGCACTGGATCACGCTGCATCCCAACGGGACCTTGGACGCAACCCACGTCGACGAGCTCGTGACCGAGTCGTACTTGCTCGTCGTGGCCGGCCTTCCCAAGACTCGACAGCCAGTGGACCCAGCCTCTTTCACGAATAACTGAGCGGCACCCGGACCTCGACGGGCGGAAGTGTGCGTTGGGTGGGTCAAGTCGCGAGGCGTTCCACCGCTTCGTCGATGTGGGTGTCGGTAGCCGTCAACGCGAGACGAACGTGTTCAGCGCCGGAAGGCCCGTAGAGGCTCCCCGGCGCGACCAAGATGCCACGCTCGGCGAACCATTGCGCGGTTTCGAGCGCCGGTTCGCGTCGCGTCGCCCAGAGGAAGAGGCCGGCAGTGCTCTCATCGACACCAAGTCCGGCGGCGGCCAATCCGCCGATCAGACGTGAACGGCGGTGAGCGTACAACGCAACCTGCGCCGCCACATGACGGTCGTCACTGAACGCCGCTCGCATCGCTGCCTGCACCGGGTTCGGGGTGATCAGTCCCGAATGGCGGCGGATCGTCAGAAGCCGGCGCAGAATGTCGGCATCCCCCGCAATCACCCCGGCTCGATACCCGGCGATGTTCGACTGCTTGCTCAGGGAGTAGACGCTGAGAACTCCATGGCGCGTCACACCGACGACGCGCGGATCAAGGATGCTCGGTGTCGTTCGCTCTGACGACGTTGACCATCCGAGCTCCGCGTAGCACTCATCACAGGCGATGACCGCGCCGAGCTCCCGAGCTCGGCGCACCGCCCCGCGGAGCTCATCGATTCCCCAGACCTTCCCGTCGGGGTTCCGCGGGCTGTTCAGCCACACGAGACGCGTCGACGCGGGCCAAGCAGCGGGGTCATCGGCACCGACGGAGTCCGCGCCGGCGAGGGCCGCCCCGACAGCGTAGGTCGGGTATGCGAGCGAGGGGTGGACGACGGTGTCACCGGGTCCGAGCCCGAGCCACGTGGGCAGACCCGCGATGAGTTCCTTCGACCCGATGGTCGGGAGGACCTCTGCGACGTCGAGGTCAGCGACACCCCGTCGGCGCTCGTACCACTGCACGATCGCGTCACGCAACGCGGGGGTGCCAGCGACCTGCGGGTAGCCCGGCGCATCCGTTGCCGCAACGAGCGCGTCTCGGAGGATCTGCGGCGTCGGGTCGACAGGAGACCCCATCGAAAGGTCGAGCAACCCATCTGGATGCTGGCTCGCGGTTCGTTTGAACCCGTCCAGCGTGTCCCATGGCAGGGCGGGGAGATCATCGAGCTTCGACATGTGGAGTCCGATCGTTGGTCAGCGAGGGTCTGTCGGTGCCTGCGGCGGTGGGCTAGTTCGGCGCGAGTTCCCACCCGGCATTGCTGCCGCTGCCGCTGCCGCTGCCGCTGCCGCTGCCGCTTCCGCTGTCCGGCAGCGCATTGCCCTCCCCCTCGGCCGTCGGTATGTCCGCGGGGCCGAGCTCATAGCTGAACAGCTCATGCAGGACCTGGCGCATCGGCGTGTAGTACACAACCGATCGTCCGCCGGTACGTCCGACCGCCTCGCCCGACGAGATGATCCCGAGGAGGTGTCGGTCGTAGGTCACCACCGGCCCGCCAGAGTCCCCGTTGGCGATGCTCTCGAACTCCGAGGCGTTCGCCGCGCTGATGTGCTCGTACGGTGGCCGGTAGATTCCGGGCTCGAGGGAAAACCCGTGCCAGACGCACTTGACGCCAGAAGCCCACCCGCTTGTGCAGAACTGGTCATCAGGCGCATCGGCCCAACCACTCACAGGCACCCGCGCCTCGCGACCATTCGCGAGGAAGAACACCCGGTTGTTCGCCAGCGGAGTGTAGGTCTGGAAGGGACTGCAGAACGCGGGCTGGCTGTGATGAGCTGCGCAGATCAGCGCCATGTTGTCCGGTTGCGGCGAAACGCGCACCAGCTCGATGTCCGACGTGGCGGACTGCCAGACGACGTTCCCTACGGCTCTGGTCCCCATGTGGATGGACGCGTACATGGGAGCGCAGTGCTTTGCCAGGACCACCCACCTCGTCGCCCTCTGATACGCGGTGAGGCGCGAGAAGAGACTCTTCGGGGTGAGGACGGCACCCGCCGTGCACGACCCTCCCGGAACACTGACCTTCGTCCCCGAGATGATCGGCAACGACGCGCGATCTGGGTTCCGGGGTGGGACGACCGCTGAAGCGACCTCACTGCCGAGCAACGGGGGTAGCAGCGCAGCCAGGGCCACGACGGCAACCGCGAGAACGCGGCGCCGGCGTCTCGACCGCTGTGAGCTGGTCCGCTCGCGATCCTCGGTCGGTGCTTCCGACCCGGAAAAACGCTTCACGTCCGACGGCATGGGGCTCTTGTGCGGTTCCAGCAACGATTACGTCCTCTTGTGGATGTTGGCCTGGCGACGATCATCAACACGGCGACCGTCGGGAAAGTAGCGACCAGCTGAATCAGTCCGCCTCGGCGCCGCCGAGTTCTCAACAACCGACTCGGTGCAAGCTCGTCGTGTTGACGACCCTCAGCTCGAATACCGAGCAGTGGATGCTGAGACCGACTGCGGATGCGGCCGATGTCGTTGGCGGTTCAGAGTCAGAGGCCTGCACGCGCAAGGGCCAGTGACTGGTCACGCAAGGCTAAACAGGTTCCTATACGACCGTCTAGTGAAACTAGTCACAGCATCCCAGGCGGGGCGGGCAATCCGCCGGGTGCCCGCGTGCAGCCCTGCTCAGGCCGAGCTGGATGCGGATGGCGAGGTCAGTTGAGCACCCTGCCCGGCCGTGCTCCTTCACGCTGCCGCCATGGTGTTCTTCTCGTCTCAGCAGGCATTACTGCAGTCGTACAGAACCGTGCACTCACTGATTAGACAGTTGCCCGAGCGACACCCCATGCCCACCGCTCGGTAGCGGGCATTCACGGCGCCGCCCGCACACAGCGCGCAGCACGCACCCCCCTCGAAGCCTCGTCCACACCCACACCCACACTCGGAGTCGAAGCGGATACCCGACAAGGAGTCAGCCAGCGATGTCCGATAGCCGATCGTCGACCGGACGCGCTGGAAGCTCTGAAACCACGGCGGTTGACAGAATCGGGTCATAGCCCCCTCGCTCGCTAGATTGAGCGGATGGTCCGTGATCGCGAGCCCGGCGCGCGGCGGAACCGCGGCCGGCGACGACGTGAGGTGGCCGACCGAGTTGGCGGAGCCCTCCTACTTCCGGCCCAGGGCGGCTGGCTTGCCTTCGCACTGGGACGTGGGGGTGCCTGGTGGGCGGTATGGGCAGTCGTACTTGGGGTTCTCATAGCCAGCGTCATTTTCGTCGTCGTGCAAGAACGGCGACGACCACCTGAAGGACGACCAGTGTCGGTCTCCCCGCTCTTGCTGGTAGTGGCATCAGCGATCGTCGGATGGGTCGTCCTGGCCGTAGTCCTCTAGCGGCCACCCTGCACGACGGCGATCAGCGAACGGTGCCCAACCAGAGCCCTCGCCAACCGCCACCCCCAGGCTCTGCTAGATCCCGCCCGGTAGCGGATCGGCCAGCGGGACATCGCGAGCCCGTAACGTTCGACGCCGCGCTCGTATCGTTGGGCGATGAATCTCGATCACGTTTGGCCCTTGTTCGGGCTGCGCCTCATGACTCCTCGTCTGGAACTGCGGCCCTTGCGCGACGAGGATCTTCCTGGACTCGTCGACGTGGCCCTGTCAGGTGTCCACGATCCCGCTCGGATGCCGTTCGGTGTCCCGTGGACGGACGCAGAACCGACGACGTTGGCTCGTTCTTTGGCGCAGTACCACTGGAAGCTCCGGTCCGGGGTGAGCCGTGACTCGTGGGGTGTGAGCTTCACCGTGTTCCACGAGGGGACGCCGGTCGGGGTTCAGGAGCTGCACGCTCGCCGCTTCGCAGCTCGAAGGACCGTCGAGAGCGGCTCATGGCTTGCCCTCGCGCAGCAGGGCCGAGGGCTCGGGACCGAGATGCGGGCGGCGCTGCTGCTGTTCTCGTTCGACCGTTTGGGGGCTGAGTGGGCGGAGTCGAGCGCAGTCGCGTGGAACGAGCCATCCCTTCGGGTGTCCGCGAAGCTCGGTTACGAGCTCAACGGTGTCACTCGTGCCCAGACTCGCGCCGATGAGGTCGTTGACGAGGTCAGGGTGCGCTTGAGGCGGGAGGACTTCGCTCGGCCGAGCTGGAGCCTGACGACTGAAGGGGTCGAAGCAGCGACCGAGTTCTTGATGTAGTCGAGCAGGCGAGGACACAGCCGCCCGGTAGCCGGTCCTTCCACGGACCTCGGTGTCCAACTCGGAACTGGACGACCCGCGAGCAGAGTCGTGTCGCACATGGGTGGTCCGCTGAACGACGCCGTGAGGCAGCCCTGGGCGTACGGTCCGATGACAGCCACGGGAACGAAGAAGCCCACCGAGATCCTCGGTGGGCTTCTGTCGTAGTGTCAGACACGTTTCGGTCGGGCTGACAGGATTTGAACCTGCGACCCCTTGACCCCCAGTCAAGTGCGCTACCAAGCTGCGCCACAGCCCGCGAGTTCCGGAGAACTCAGGACCCCGGAGGATCCTCGCCCACGTCCGACCGGAGCGCGAGCGACCGGTCCAGCATAGCGGACGTCAGACCCCCTCCGTGCCACGGCGAGTCGGAGCAACGCGACCCGATCGACACGCTCATCCCGGCCGCACCACCTCGCGCCGCGCCGCCAACCACGGCAACCCGAGCCCGACGAGCAACCCGCCGGACCCGTCCGCCGCCAGGTCCCCGATCGTGTCGTCGTACCCGACGAAGATCTTCGAGTCGACGAAGTTGTGCCCGAGCCACTCCCCCATCTCCCAGACCGCCCCGACCGCGAGTCCCGCACACAGCGCGAGCACCGCGACGACCACC
The DNA here is from genome assembly GCF_003234665.1 of Curtobacterium sp. MCLR17_059. Taxonomy (NCBI): domain Bacteria; kingdom Bacillati; phylum Actinomycetota; class Actinomycetes; order Micrococcales; family Microbacteriaceae; genus Curtobacterium; species Curtobacterium sp. MCLR17_059. The sequence continues at coordinate 97,427 of NZ_QKSU01000010.1, forward strand.
CGGCGCTCGGCGTGCGGGGCCGGTACCGCCCGCAGGTCGGCACCGATGACGTAGAGCACCGCCGCGAGCAGCCCCGTCAGCACGACGTGCATGAACTTGTCCCACAGGAAGACGGTCGTGTACCACTCGAGCACGCTCGACCACCCGGCGACGAGGACGAGCACGCACACCGCCACGTCGAAGGCGGGCCGCAGTCCGAGCATCCGCGGCACCACGACACCGAGCAGCACCAGCGCCATGACCGGGAACGCCGTCCCACCCCACCCGACACTCGCCACGACGACGCTCACGAGCGTCAGCGCCCGCACCACGTCGGCCACCAGGAACCGCGGCCGCAGGAACGTCGGCCCGAGCGTGGCGATCACGACGCCCACCGCACGACCGCGTGCACGGCGGCGTGGTCGGACGGCCACACGCCGCCCGGCCGCCGCACGTCGACCGCGACGCGGTCCACCTCCGCCTCGGAGGTCACGAGCACCCCGTCGATCCGCCGGCCACCAACACGCGGACTCCCGTAGTGCGGGTACGTCCCGTAGGGCTCACCCACCTGCCTGGAGGCCCGCCCCCAGCTGTCCTCGACCCCAGCCTCCGCCAGGGCTCGCCATGGTGCGGATCCGGCGGGGCTGTTCCAGTCGGCCATGACCACGGCGGGCAGGCCGCGCTGCCGGACGATCCGGCCGAGCAGTTCGGCGGACCGCAGCCGGGCCCACGGCGAGGCGACGTCGAGGTGGGTGGCGATCGCCAGGAACCGAACGCCGGTCGCGCGGTCGTCGACGACGGCTCCGACGGCGTGCCGGGGGAAGGACGTGGCCCACGACCGCGAGCCGGGGCGGTGGGGTGTGCGGGAGAGTGCCCAGGTGCGGCGCTCGACGACGTCGAGGCGGGAACGGTCGAGGAACAGGCCGACCTGTTCGCCACCGCCGCGCGTTCCCCGCCCGGCCAGGACGGGCTCCCAACCCGACCCGAGGCCGGACGTCAGGTCGTCTGCCTGCGTGGGCAGGGCCTCCTGGACGGCGAGGACGGTGGGCGCTTCGGACGTGACGAGCGCGAGCACGGCGTCTCGGCGACGATCCCAGGCGTCCGGGTGGGTCGGCTGCCGCGGCACGCGGCGACGCACGTTGAGCGTCATGCAGTGCACCTCGGGCGACCGGACCGGTCCGATGAGCGGGCGGTCGTCGGGGTGGTGGGGCATGCCTCCCTTCTACGAGACGACACCCGTCGGATTCCCAGGGACCTCTCCGTCTGGCTCGTATGGTGGCTCGATGCGTTCTCGTTCCACCCCTCGTCTCCTGGTCGCGATCGCGGTCTCCGGCCTGCTGCTCGGAGCCGCCGGGTGCACGTCGAGCGGACCGGACACGAGCCGCCCGACGTTGGCGAAGGCCTCGGCCGACACCGTCACGGTGGCCGACGCCTCGGACGCCGCAGCCCGGTCCGTCCGCGTCAGCAAGGCCCTGTTCGCGAGTGCCCCGGGAGCGGTCGTCGCCCGGGCAGGCGACGCCGACGGCATCCGCGATGCGGCGAAGGCTGCGGCGAGCGCCCACGTCCCGGTGCTGCTGACGGCCAAGGACAAGAGCACTGCCGTCGCCCGCGAGCTCGACCGGCTCGATGCCGACTGGTACCAGGCCGAGGGCGACCTGTCGGTCGACACGGACGTCGAACAGCGGCAGGCGCCGGACGGTGGTGACGCGCCGGAGTCGACCCGGGCCTCCCGGCAGGCGACCGTGGTGGTGGCGGACGCGAGTGCGGACGCTGCTGCCGTGGCAACAGCGAAGGCCGCCGGTGCCCGCGTCGTGACCATGCCGAGGGGCGTGACCGACCCGGCTGCCGCACCCGACGTGGTGACCGCGCTGCACGAGCGGGCGAAGCACCCGACCGTCCTGGTCGGTGCGGCGTTCGAGGCACTGCCGGACCCGGAGTGGACGGTCCGGGCTGCCGAGGGCGGGTTCCAGCTGCGGAACGGCGGCCAGCGGCCGTTCGACGGGCACCGGTACGTGGCGCTGTACGGGGCTCCGGGGGCGCCGGCGCTGGGCGTGCTCGGTGAGCAGGGGCCGAAGGAGACCGTGCAGCGTGCCGAGCAGGTCGCGAAGCCGTACCGGGCCAAGTCCGACGAGCTCGTGACGCCGGCGATGGAGGTCATCGCGACCGTCGCCGCCGGGGACGCCGGAGCCGACGGCGACTACTCGACGGAGCTGCCGGTGTCGACGCTCGAGCCCTACGTCGAGGCCGCCCACGACGCGGACATGCCGGTCATCATCGACCTGCAGCCCGGGCGGTCGGACTTCCTGTCGCAGGCCAAGAAGTACGAGTCGCTGCTGAAGAAGCCGGGCGTCTGGCTGGCGCTCGACCCGGAGTGGCGGCTGACGAAGGACCAGGTGCCCCTCAAGCAGATCGGGAGCGTCTCGGCGTCCGAGGTGAACGAGGTCTCCTCGTGGCTGGCTGGACTCGTGCGCGACGAGGGGCTGCCGCCGAAGGCCCTGGTGCTGCACCAGTTCCGGCTGTCGATGATCCAGGACCGCTCCGCACTGCAGACCCACCCGGAGCTCGACATGCTCGTGCACGTCGACGGGCAGGGGTCGCAGCCGGACAAGCAGGCGACGTGGAAGGCACTGCACCAGGGCGCGCCGGAGGGGCTGCACTGGGGCTGGAAGAACTTCTACGACGAGGACACGCCCATGCTGACGCCCGCGCAGACGATGCGGGACGTGCGGCCGACGCCGTCGTTGGTCACCTACCAGTAGGGAGCTTCTCCACAGCCTGGAGGCGCGACCTGCGTTACGTCGGTCGGTGCTGACAGCATGGGGGCATGGAAACCACCGCCCCGCCTTCTGCAGACATCGCCGCCGAGGCGCAGCAGGCGCTCGCTGCGCTCACGGGGCGCCCCGACGCGGTGTTCCACCCCGGCCAGCTCGAGGCCATCTCGGCGCTGGTCGAGCACCGGCAGCGCGCCCTGGTCGTGCAGCGCACCGGGTGGGGCAAGTCCGCGGTGTACTTCCTCGCGACGCTGCTGCTGCGCCGACGCGGGGGCGGCCCGACGGTCCTGGTGTCGCCGCTGCTCGCCCTGATGCGCGACCAGGTCGCCGCCGCCGCGCGGGCCGGTGTCCGTGCGGTGTCGATCAACTCCGCGAACGCCCACGAGTGGGGCGAGACCCAGGCTGCCCTCGCCCGTGACGAGGTCGACGTGCTCCTCGTCTCCCCCGAGCGCCTGAACAACCCGAAGTTCCGCGACGAGCAGATGCCGACCCTGATCGCCCGGATGGGCATGCTCGTGGTCGACGAAGCGCACTGCATCTCGGACTGGGGCCACGACTTCCGGCCGGACTACCGCCGGCTGGCCGAGCTCATCCGGTCGCTCCCCCATGGCGTCCCCGTCCTGGCGACCACCGCGACGGCGAACGAGCGCGTGGTCGAGGACGTCGCCGAGCAGCTCACCGCCGGTCCGGCCGACCCGGTGTTCACCATCCGTGGGTCCCTGGCTCGCAAGTCCCTGCGCCTCGGCGTGCTCACGCTGCCCGATGCCCGGCAGCGGCTCGGCTGGCTCCTCGCGCACCTCGGCGACCTGCCCGGCAGCGGCATCATCTACACGCTCACCGTCTCGGCGGCCGAGGACATCGCCCGGCTGCTGCGCGACAACGGGTACGCCGTCCGTGCCTACACGGGGCGCACCGACACCGACGAGCGCGAACAGCTCGAACAGCAGCTCAAGGGCAACGAGCTGAAGGCCCTGGTCGCCACGAGCGCGCTCGGCATGGGGTTCGACAAGCCCGACCTCGGGTTCGTCGTGCACGTCGGGGCTCCCTCGTCGCCCGTCGCCTACTACCAGCAGATCGGTCGTGCGGGTCGTGCGACCGACAACGCCGACGTCCTGCTCCTGCCCGGGCGCGAGGACCGCGAGATCTGGCAGTACTTCGCCAGCGCCTCGATGCCGACCGAGGCCCGCGCCGCCGCCGTGCTCGGCGCCCTGTCCACCGACACCGCGATGTCGACCGTGGCGCTCGAGGGCCTGGTCGACATCAAGCGCTCCACCCTCGAACTCCTGCTCAAGGTGCTCGACGTCGACGGCGCCGTCCGACGCGTCACCGGCGGCTGGGTGTCGACCGGGCAGCCGTGGGAGTACGACGCGCCCCGGTACGAGCGGGTCGCAGCGGCCCGTGCTGCGGAGGCAGCGTCGATGCTCGACTACGAGTCCACCTCGGCCTGCCGCATGCAGCTGCTGCAGCAGGACCTCGACGACCCCTCGGCCGAGCCCTGCGGCCGGTGCGACAACTGCGCCGGGGCGTGGTTCCCGACCGCCGTGTCCGACACCGACTCGTCCGGAGCGGCGGCCGCGCTCGACAAGGTCGGCGTCGAGATCGCCCCGCGTGCCCAGTGGCCCTCGGGGATGTCGTCGCTCGGGGTCTCGGTGCGGGGCAAGATCGGCGCGGACGAGCTCGTGCAGCCCGGCCGTGCGGTGGCGCGTCTGACCGACCTCGGCTGGGGCGGTCCCCTGCGTGCACTGTTCTCGCCGTCCACCCCGGATGCCCCGATCTCGCGCGAGCTCGTCGTCGGTTGTGTCCGGGCGCTCAAGGACTGGCCGTGGGAGACCCGGCCGACCGGCGTCGTGGCGATGTCCTCGCGGTCACGGCCCGAGCTCGTGGGGTCCCTCGCCCAGGCGCTGTCCACCATCGGGCGGCTGCAGTTCCTCGGCACGCTCGGCCGTGCCGGCGGGACCCCTCGTGGCGACGGTGCGACGAACAGCGCCTACCGACTGTCCGGCGTGTGGGACACCTTCGTGGTCGATCCGTCGCTCGCCGCCGCCCTGCAGGCACACGAGGGCCCGGTGCTGCTCGTCGACGACCTGGTCGACAGCCGGTGGACGATGACCGTCGCCGGCCGGGAGCTCCGGCGCGCCGGGGCCTCCGCCGTGCTCCCGTTCGCCCTGGCCACGGTCGCGTAGCCTCCGCACCTGTTTTGCGACACTCCACGCGTCGATCGACTCGTGTTCTGTCGCGGAGCCGGTCCACCCGCCCGCCGGAACCCTACCGCCGCGCGGGCTTCGGGAACGTGGCCCGCATGTGGTCGCTCGTCAGCACGTCGCCGATGCCGACCATGAGCACCGAGAACAGGATCTGCTCGATGACCATCCAGAACGGGTAGAGCCCGGGGATCGCCGCGACGATCAGCGTCACGATCGGGAAGATCCGGCTGAACAACCGCAGCCGCTGGTACGCCCAGTAGTACCCGAGCTGCGCACGCCAGGCGAACACGTAGAGCGTCAGGGTGATGAGCAGCACCACGGTGGACCGGAACCACACCGCCCACGACAGGGTGTCCCCCGCGCGGGTCAGCAGCACGGCGACCACGATGGCGGTGAGGCCGACGACGGTCTCCGCGACGAGCAGCCACCGGATCCACCGGAACGAGCGGACGGTGTCGGGGTGTTCGAGCATGTCCTCGCGGATCACGTACCCGGACTGCCGACCTCCGGCCAACCGGTCGAGCCGCAGACGGCACCACACACGGTCGGCGAGCACACCGAGTCCGTCGTTCTGCTGCGTCACCAGTACATCGTGCCCCATCCCGAGGCCGACAGCAGACGCGGCACAGCCACGAGCACCGATGCGGAACGACACTGTCGACGTCGGACGACCACGACACAGTCGTTCTGCGTCGGCACAGCAAGGCCCCCGCCCCGGCCCCGCTCAGTCCGACGGGACGAGTGCCGCGCCGCCCAGCACGGTGCCGGTGCCGGCGTCCAGCAGGACCAGGGAACGGACCTCGTCGGGCAGTGACCACGGGTCGCTGAGCACGACGGTCAGCCCCTGTTCGACCCCGGCGGCCTGGAACAGGTCGTAGGACTCCCCGGCGGGGGTCCACACCGGCTTCGAGCCACCGCGCACCGTCCCCGCGGACAGCACCACGTCGACCGGGCCGTCCCCGCCGGTCTCCAGGTGGTCGATCTCCACCGCGAGGGTCTCGTCACCTGTGTTCCCGGCGATCCGCACGTGCCCCGAGGCCGCAGCTCCGATGCCGACGATGTCACCGGATACCGGCGGGACGCGGCGCCACCACGGGTCGATGGGCGAACCGTCGACCGGACGGACGGGTTCGGGGTCGATCGGTTCCTCGAGGCCGTTGGCCGGCGGCAGTCGGACGTCTGGCGACTGCGCCGGCTCGGAGGGCACGGAGTCGGCACGGGTGACCGAGTCGCCGTCGTCCGGTGCGTGCGAGATCGTCCACAGGGACACCGACCCCACGACGACCACACCGACGAGGACACCCACCAGGGCGAGCCGACGTCGGTCCGCTGCCCACGGCCCGGTACCCACGCCCCCATGATGCCGCACCGGCGCGCCGGACCGGCCCCGGGCCTCCAGGCCGAACGCGAACGCAGAACGCGCCCCGACGGATCGAGGCGCGTTCTGCGTGACGGGTGGGAGCGCTCAGCGCTTCCGGCGCTCGCGCACCCGCATGTTGACGTTGATCGGCGTGCCGGAGAAGCCCCAGACCTCGCGGAGGCGACGCGTGATGAAGCGTCGGTACTGCGGGTCGAGGAACGCCGACGTGAAGAGCACGAAGGTCGGCGGCTGGCTCGACGCCTGGGTCCCGAACAGGATGCGGGGCTGCTTGCCGCCGCGCACGGGGTGCGGGTGTTCCTGCACGAGCTCGGCGATGAAGGCGTTGACCTTGCCGGTCGGGATGCGGGTGTCCCACGACTCGAGAGCGGTCTCGAGCGCCGGCACGAGCTTCTCGAGGTGGCGGCCGGTGCGGGCGGAGATGTTCACGCGCGGGGCCCAGGCGACGTGCGCCAGGTCCTGCTCGATCTCGCGCTCCAGGTAACGGCGTCGCTCGTCGTCGAGCAGGTCCCACTTGTTGTAGGCCAGCACGAGGGCACGGCCGGACTCGAGGACGAGGTCGATGATGCGGAGGTCCTGCACGGACACGGGCTCGGTGACGTCGAGGACGACGACGGCGACCTCGGCCTTCTCGAGCGCGGCCGTGGTGCGGAGCGAGGCGTAGAAGTCGGCGCCCTGCTGCATGTGGACGCGCTTCCGGATGCCGGCGGTGTCGACGAAGCGCCAAACCTTGCCGCCGAGCTCGATCTGCTCGTCCACCGGGTCACGGGTGGTGCCGGCGATGTCGTTCACGACGACCCGCTCTTCACCGGCAGCCTTGTTGAGCAGCGAGCTCTTGCCGACGTTCGGACGGCCGAGGATGGCCACACGGCGGGGGCCGCCGACCTCCTGCTTGGCGACGGCCGAGATGTCGGGCAGCGTCTTGATGATCAGGTCGAGCAGGTCCGCGACGCCGCGACCGTGCAGGGCCGACACCGGGTGCGGCTCGCCGAGCCCCAGGTTCCAGAGCTCGTAGGCGTCGAGTTCACGGCGCTCGTCGTCGGCCTTGTTCGCGACGACGATGACGGGGCGGTCGGTGCCGCGGAGCATCTTCACGACGTGCTCGTCGGTGGCGGTGATCCCGACCGTGACGTCCACGACGAACAGCACGGCGTCGGCGAGGTCGATCGCGACCTCGGCCTGCGCGGCGACGGAGGCGTTGATGCCCTCGGCGCCGGGCTCCCAGCCGCCGGTGTCGACGAGCGTGAAGCGCTTGTCGTTCCAGTCGGCCTTGTAGCTGACGCGGTCGCGAGTGACGCCGGGGACGTCCTGCACGACGGCCTCACGACGACCGAGGATGCGGTTCACGAGCGCGGACTTGCCGACGTTCGGGCGGCCGACGATCGCGAGCACCGGGTAGGCGGGCAGGTAGTGGACGCCGTCCTCGCCGACCTGACCGGCCTCGAGCAGGGCGAGGTCCTCGTCCTCGAGGTCGTACTCCTCGAGTCCGGCGCGGAGCGCGGTCGCGCGCTGCTCGGCCTCGGCCTCGTCGAGTCCGGCGAGCCGCTCGCCGAGGGCGTCGTCGTACCGGGGGAAGTCGTCGTTGTCCGGGTTGTCCAGCTGAGCCATCTTGGGTTCCTCGCGAGCGGCCGGGGCCGCGGTGTCGGTGGCCGTTGCCGGCCGGGGCCGGGGGTCCGGCCGTGGTGTGACCAGGCGGCCGAGGCCGTCCGGTCGTGCGTCAGTGCGTGGCCGCGCGGGCCAGGTCGACGACCGCCTGCACGGTTTGGTCGAAGTCGAGGTCGGTGGAGTCGAGCGTCGTGACGCCGTCGGCGGCGTTCATGAAGTCGACGACCTTCGCGTCCGCCGCGTCGCGACGAGCGAGTGCTGCGGAGGTCTCGGCGGCCGACTGGGTCGTGACCTCTGCCGAGCGTCGGGCCATTCTAACGGACTCGTCGGCCGTCAGCAGGATCCGGACCTCGGCGTCGGGTGCGACGACCGTGGTGATGTCCCGGCCCTCGGTGATGATGCCCGGGGCGTCGGTCTTCCGCATGACGTTGCGGAACAGCTGGACCAGGCGCTTCCGGACGTCCGGGAGCTTCGCGATGTGGGCGACCGCGCCGGTGACGTCGGGGCTGCGGATGGCCTCGGTCACGTCGGTCTCCCCCACCTTGACGTAGTAGTCGTCGGGGTCGGTGCCGATGGCGTAGTCGAAGGTGTCCCAGCTCGCCAGGACCGCCGCGGCGTCGTCGAGGTCGACCTGCTGCTGCAGGGCGTGCCACGCGAGTGCCCGGTAGGCGGCGCCGGTGTCCTGGTACCCGTAGCCCAGGGCGCGTGCGGCCGCGCGGGAGACGCTCGACTTGCCGCTGCCGGCGGGGCCGTCGACGGCGATGACGATCTTCGCCACGTAGGCACCGTCGGCCAGGCCGGACGGCATCGGGGCGCTGGTCGAGCCGGGCTCCCCGCCGGGTTCGCCGAGGCCACCTGCCGGGCCCCCGAGTGCGCCGCCGTCGCCGCTGCCGCTGAGCGGGCCGCCGGCACCGCCCTGGCCCGGGGTCGGGAGGCCGGTGTCGGGCCCGTCCGGTCCGCCGGTCACACCGGAGTCGTTCGTCGCTGCGTTCGTGTCGTCGTTCAGGCCCATGCTGCTGCGATCCTCCATCCGCGCCCCTCGAGTTCCTCGACGAGTCGCTGTTCCTGCTCGGGCAGCACCGACACCTCGACGATGCCGATCTGTGCGCCCGGTGAGTGCTCGAGGCGCATGTCCTCGAGGTTGATGCCGATCTCCCCGATGAACGTCAGGAGTGCGGCGATCTGCCCGGGGGTGTCGTCGACCAGGACGACCACCTGGGCGAAGCGCTTGGTGGTGCCGTGCTTGCCGGGGAGCCGCTCGACCCCGCGGTTGCCGTCGGCGATCGTCTCGGCGATGGTGCGCGGCGAACCGGCACCGTCCGGGTCGCCGAGCGCGTCGATCACGCGGGACAGGTCGTCGCGCAGGTCGGTGAGCACCGGCCGGATGTGCCCGGCGTTCGCCCCGATGATCTGCACCCAGAGCCCCGGGTCGCTCGCGGCGATCCGGGTGACGTCGCGCACGCCGCCGCCGGCCAGGCCGAGCGACCCGTCGGGGGCGTCCCGCAGGCGCGAGGCCATCAGCGTCGACACGAGCTGCGGCGCGTGCGAGACGTACGCCACGGCGAGGTCGTGCGACTCGGGGTCCATCGGCACGACGGTGGCGCCGACGTCGAGCGCGAGGTCCTCGACCACCGCGGCGCGCTGGAACGTGATGCCGTCGTGCCCCGCGATCACCCACGGGCGGCCGACGAACAGGTCGGCGCGGGCGGCGGTCGGACCGCTGCGCTCGCGTCCGGCCATCGGGTGCGACCCGATGTAGCGGGAGACGTCGGCCCCGGCCGCCACCAGTGCGGCGAGCGGCCCGGACTTCACACTGGCGACGTCTGTCACGACGGCGTCGGGGTGGGCGGCGAGCTCGCGCTCCACCACCGTCGCGACGACGTCCGGGGGCACCGCGACGACGATCAGCTCCGGCTGGTCGCCGGCAGCCGGTCGACGGCCGGCGCCGTAGTCCACGGCGAGCGCCAGCGCGGCGGGCGAGACGTCGTCGAGGACGACGTCCACACCCTTCTCACGCAGGGCGAGACCGATCGAGGCGCCGAGCAACCCGGCACCGACGACCCGGACCGGGCCGCGCAGACGGCGGTCGATGTCGGTCGGGGTCACGTCGGTCACCGGGCAAGCCTACCGATCGAGGCTCGGGCATCGGTCGATGCCCGAGCCTCGGGGTCGGTCAGTCCGCCGACTCGTCCTCGTACTCGTCGTCGTCCTGGTCGAGCGCGACGTCGCGGTCGTCACGAGCGGACGGCTTCGCGTCACGGACGGTGCTGAGCAGCTTGCCGACCTCGACCGTGCCGAGCTCGCGCATCTTGCCCGGCGGCAGGCTGCCCAGGTGCAGCGGTCCGAACGACCGGCGGACGAGTTCGAGGACCGGGTGGTCGACGGCCTCGAGCATGCGACGGACGATGCGGTTGCGGCCGGAGTGCAGCGTGATCTCGACGAGCGACTCACCCCGCGAGGACTCGAGCAACCGCACCTTGTCGGCCTTGATCGGACCGTCCTCGAGCTCGACGCCCTCGGTCAGGCGCTGCACCACTGCGGGGTTCACGTTGCCGTGGACCTTCGCGATGTACGTCTTCTGCACGCCGAACGACGGGTGCGCGAGCACGTGTGCCAGGTCGCCGTCGTTCGTCAGGACGAGCAGCCCGGAGGTCTCGGTGTCGAGACGGCCGACGTTGAACAGGCGCTCCTCGTACCGGTCCACGAACTCCGTCAGGTCGCGGCGACCGCGCTCGTCCTGCAGGCTCGAGACGACACCGGTCGGCTTGTTCAGCACGATGTAGCGCCGCGACGAGTCGATCTGCACGGGCACGCCGTCGACGCTGATCGCGTCCTTCTCGGGGTCGACGCGGCGCCCGAGGGCGTCCACGACCTCGCCGTTGACCGTCACGCGGCCCTCGACGATCAGGTTCTCCGCGACTCGGCGGGATGCGACGCCGGCAGCGGCGATCACCTTCTGCAGGCGCTCACCCTCTGCCTGGAGGCTCGGCTCGGCCCCGGCAGGAGCCGTTCCGTCCGCCGCGTCCCAGTCCTCGATGATCGGCCGTTCGGGCGTGCCCTCGGCCGGGTTGCCCCGGTCGTCGCGCTGCCCGCTCGGCTTCGGCGTCGTGCGGTCGCTGTTGCGGACGCTCGTGGTGCCACCGACGTAGCGGCGGCCGTTGTGCCAGACGCGGCTCTGCTGGCCGTCGGGAGTCCGGCGGTCGTCGCGCCGGTCGTCGCGGGGAGCGGAGCTGCCACGGTCGTCGCGACCCCGGTACCCACCACGGTCGTCGCGCGGAGCGGCGCTGCGGTCGTCACGGCCCCGGTAACCGCCGCGGTCGTCGCGCGGAACGGAGTTGCCGCGGTAGCCACCACGGTCGCCGCCACCGGAACGGTCATCGCGACCCCGGTAGCCGCCACGGTCGTCGCGCGGAGCCGAAGCACCACGGTCGTCTCGCCCGCGGTACCCGCCACGGTCATCGCGCGGTGCGGAGCTCCCGCGGTCGTCACGACCACGGTCGTCACGCGGAGCGGAGCCCCGGTAGCCACCACGGTCGTCACGCGGAGCCGAAGCCCCACGGTCGTCACGGCCCCGGTACCCACCGCGGTCGTCACGCGGAGCCGAGTTGCCGCGGTAGCCACCACGGTCGCCGCCACCGGAACGGTCGTCGCGACCCCGGTAGCCACCGCGGTCGTCACGCGGAGCGGAGTTGCCGCGGTAGCCCCCACGGTCACCACCGCGGTCGTCACGAGGAGCGGACCCACCACGGTCGTCACGGCCGCGGTAGCCACCACGGTCGTCACGCGGAGCGGAGTTACCCCGGTAGCCACCACGGTCACCGCCACCGGAACGGTCGTCACGACCCCGGTAGCCACCACGGTCGTCACGCGGAGCCGAAGCCCCGCGGTACCCACCACGCTCGCCGCCGCGGTCGTCGCGCGACGGGTACCCGCCACGACGGTCGTCGTCACGCGGCGGGCGTGCGCCCCCGCGGTCGTCGCGACCGTACCCGCCGGAGCGGCCACCGGCACTGGAGCCGGCCCCACCGCGTCCGCCGGCCGGGCGGCCGGAGCGATCCGGGCCTCCCGAGCGTCCGTTGCGGTCGTCTCGGTCTCGGGGCGCGCCGCGCCCCCGGTCGTCAAACCCTGCCATCGGGGATCCCTTCGTTCTGCTCGAAGCCGTCCGCACCGTCGTCCAGGAGGGGCGAGATGAGCGGCAGCTCGTCGAGCGAGTTGATGCCGAGCTGCTGCAGGAGCAGGTCGGACGTGACGTAGTTGATGGCGCCGGTCTCGGCGTCGGTGAACGACTCCTCGATGAGGCCGCGTGCCACCAGGGTTCGGACGACGCCGTCGACGTTGACGGCGCGGATCGCAGCGATCTGCGAGCGGGTGATCGGCTGCTTGTAGGCGACGACCGCGAGGGTCTCGAGTGCGGCCTGCGACAGCCGCGAGGGGCGCTCGGCCTCGACGAACTGCTCGACCACTGGGTCCAGGTCGGCGCGGACGTAGAAGCGCCAGCCGCCACCGACCTCGCGCAGTTCGAAGCCACGGCGGATCGTGCCGTCGACGCCGTCGAAGTCGGCGACCAGGCGTTCGATCGCCTGGCGGACGGCGGGGACGGGCGAACCGACCGCAGCACCGAGGGCGACGAGCGACTGCGGCTGGTCGGCGATCATCAGGATGGCCTCGAGCTGCCGGTCGATGGGGATGGTGGGGTGGGACTGCGTTGCGGCGCGCTCGTGGATCTCGTGCTCGATCGCGCGGGCGTCGGCCATCTCGTCGGCGCCGCCGGGTTCGGCGCTCGACGTGTCGTGCACGTCATCCGTCATAGTCGGCTCCCAGGTTCGCGAGGCTCTCGTCGGACCAGTCCTCGGCGGTCCACCGCAGTGTCAGCTCCCCGAGCGGCTCGAGCTGCTCGAACGAGATCGACGCGTTCCGGTACAGCTCGAGGATCGCGAGGAAGCGAGCCACCACGATACCCGTCTGGTCGACGCCCGCGACCAGTTCACGGAACGAGACGCCCTCACCATCGCGGGTGCGCAGGATCGAGACGACGATCGCGGCCTGTTCGCGGATGCTGATGAGCGGGGCGTGCAGGTGATCCAGGCCGACGGTCGGGATCTCCCGCGGCGCGAAGGCCAGCGCGGCCAGTGCGGCGAAGTCCTGCACCGACAGGGTCCAGACGAGTTCCGGCGTCCGCGCGCGGAACCGTTCCTCGAGCCGGACGCTGCGGACGTGCCGGCGCGACTCGACGCCCCAGCGCTCCCCGAACCAGTCGGCGGCCTGCTTGAACGCGCGGTACTGCAGCAATCGGGCGAACAGCAGGTCGCGGGCCTCGAGCAGGGCGACGTCCTCGGCGTCCACGAGCTCACCCTGGGGCAGCAGCCCGACGATCTTCAGGTCGAGCAGGGTCGCCGCGACGACGAGGAACTCGCTGGCCTCGTCGAGTTCGTCGGCGGACTCGGCCTGCCGGACGTACTGGATGAACTCCCCCGTCACGGCACCGAGCGACACCTCGGTGATGTCGAGCTCGTGCTTCGTGATGAGCGACAGCAGGAGGTCGAACGGTCCGTCGAAGTTGGTGAGCCGGACCCGGAACCCCGCGTCAGGCGACGGCGCCACGCTGGACGAGCTCTCGTGCGAGCTGCCGGTAGGCGTGGGCGGCAGGGTGGTCCGGCGCGGTCTGCGTGATCGGGCGTGCGGACACGGTGGCGTCCGGGAACTTCACGGTGCGGCCGATGACGGTGTCGAGCACGCGGTCGTCGAAGGTGTCGACGACCCGCTCCATGACCTCGCGCGAGTGCAGCGTGCGCGAGTCGTACATGGTCGCCAGGATGCCGTCGAGCTTGAGCGCCGGGTTGAGACGGTCGCGCACCTTGTCGATCGTCTCGATGAGCAGGGCGACACCGCGGAGCGCGAAGAACTCGCACTCGAGCGGGATGAGGACGCCGTGTGCCGCGGTCAGGGCGTTCACGGTGAGCAGGCCGAGCGACGGCTGGCAGTCGACCAGGATCACGTCGTAGTCGTTCGCGACCTTGCGCAGCACGCTCGCCAGGATCTGCTCGCGGGCGACCTCGTTCACCAGGTGCACCTCGGCCGCGGACAGGTCGATGTTCGCCGGGATGACGTCGAGGCCGGGGGTGTTCGTCGGCTGGATGACCTGGTTCGGGTCCTTCACGGCACCCATGAGCAGGTCGTACACGGTGTGGATGTCGTGCGTCCGGACGCCGAGGCCCGCGGACAGCGCACCCTGCGGGTCGAAGTCGACGGCCAGGACCTTGCGGCCGTACTCGGCGAGCGCGGCGCCCAGGTTGATGGCGGTCGTGGTCTTGCCGACCCCGCCCTTCTGGTTGCAGAGCGCGATGATGCGGGCGGGTCCGGTGCTGTCGAGCTCCTCGGGCACGGGGAAGTCCCGGACGGGACGCCCCGTCGGACCGTGGGTGGTCGCGCCGGTGGGGTTGGTCGTCGGGTTCGGGCTCACCCCGTCATCGTACCGGCGACCTCGGGCTGGGCCGGGTCGCACCGCCGCGGGACCGCCGCGCTGCTGCTCGTCAGGCAGCGCGCAGGGCGACGCGCATGCTGTCGACCCGCTCCGCGATCACGGGGTCGGTCGACCACCGCTGCTGCAGCCGACCGACGAGCTCGCCGACCTGCTCGCGGTCGAGCCCCGGGTGCAGGGCCAGTCCCACCGTCAGCTCCGGCCCGGCGAACCGGCCGACCGGGTCGCCCGGCGCGAGTTCGACACGGGCGACGCTGGGCTCCCCCTCGACCGAGGCCGCGAAGGCCCGGGCCACCTCGGGGTCTTCGAAGCACGGGGTCCACGGCAGGTCCTGCCCGAGCGCCCACACCGCCGGACGACGCAGCACGAACTCGGTCGGCGACTTCGGGTCGAGCACGACGAGCTGGGTGTCCTCGCTCGCCGCGGCCATCGCCACACGGCGGGACTCCACCGGCACCGGTCGCGCGTCCGGGTCCCACGCGTGCATGGCGTCCACCGAGGTGAACGCCGGCATCACGCTGCGACCGTCCGGACCGGCGACCGTCACGATCGAGAGTTCCTGGGTCTTGTCGACGAGCTTGCCCTCGTCGGTCTCCCCCACGTCACCGGCCTCGGCGATGAGCGGGATGAGCAGCCGGGCGGTCCGGAGCGCCTCGACGATCGCCGCCTGGGACGCACCGTCGGCGATCGCACCGATGGCCGCGACCACCGCGGGATCGGCGAGTCCGTCGTCGTCGGCGAACGCGGTGTCGTGGTGGTCGAACGTGCGGCCTTCCCACGAGAAGCCCGCCGAGTCCGCCGCCCCGCCGGGGGTGTGCGCGTCGTCGGCGTCCGGCCCGGTGCCGCGGCCGTTCGAGATGCCCGCCACGGCGTTACTCGGAGGCGATGTCGAGTGCGGCCGGCAGCGTGAACGCCCCGGAGTACAGCGCCTTGCCGATGATCGCGCCCTCGAGCCCGTACGGCACGAGTTCGCGGAGCGCACGGAGGTCGTCGAGCGTCGAGATCCCGCCGGAGGCCACCACGGGCTGGTCGGTCCGGTCGCACACCTGGCGGAGCAGTTCGACGTTGGGCCCCTGCAGCGTGCCGTCCTTCGTGACGTCGGTAACCACGTAGCGGGCGCACCCGGCGGCTTCCAGCCGGTCGAGCACCTCCCACAGGTCACCGGCGTCCTCGGTCCAGCCGCGGCTCGACAGCGTGGTGCCGCGGACGTCCAGCCCGACGGCGATCTGCTCGCCGTACTCACCGATCACCCGCGCGGCCCAGTCCGGGTTCTCGAGCGCCGCGGTGCCGAGGTTCACGCGCGCCGCACCGGTCGCCAGTGCCGCTTCGAGCGAGGCGTCGTCACGGATGCCACCGGACAGCTCGACGGAGACGCCCTCGACCTCGCGGACGGCGTGCGCGATCACCCGGCGGTTGTCGCCACGACCGAAGGCTGCGTCGAGGTCGACGAGGTGGATCCACTCGGCACCCTGGTCACGCCAGGTCCGGGCAGCGGCGACGGGGTCGCCGTAGCCGGTCTCGCTCCCCGCCTCGCCCTGGGTGAGTCGCACGGCCTGTCCGTCGACGACGTCGACAGCCGGCAGCAGGACGAGGGGCGGGGTGTCGGTGAGGTCGGTCATGGTCCTGTCGGTTTCGTTGCGGTGGAGAAGGGGCTGCGGACAGCCGGGAGGCCCGGTGCGCGTCCGGCACGGCCGTCGCGCCCGGCACCGGCCGGGTTCAGAGCGAACGCACCCAGTTGGAGAGCAGGCGGATGCCCGGCTCGCCGGACTTCTCGGGGTGGAACTGCGTGGCGGTGAGCGGCCCGTTCTCGACCGCGGCGATGAACGGCTGCCCGTGCTCGGCCCAGGTCAGACGCGGCGCGCGGAACGGCCCGTACGCCTCGAGCGGGAAGTCGGTCACGCCGTAGGAGTGCACGAAGTAGAAGCGCTCGTCGTGCAGCCCGTCGAACAGCACGGAGTCCTCGGGCGCCTGCACGGTGTTCCAGCCCATGTGCGGCAGCACCTCGGCCTGGATCTCCTGCACGGTGCCGGGCCACTGGCCGAGCCCTTCGACGTCGGCACCACGCTCGATGCCGCGCGAGAACAGGACCTGCATGCCGACGCAGATGCCGAGCACGGGTCGCCCTCCGGCCAGACGGTGGTCGACGATCTCGCCGCCCTGCACGCCCTCGAGCTGGTCGATCACGGCGGCGAACGCCCCGACGCCGGGGACGAGCAGGCCGTCGGCCTTGAGCGCCGCCTGCTTGTCCGAGGTCAGGGTGACCTCGGCGCCGGCGCGCTCGAGTGCCTTGGCGGCGGAGTGGACGTTCCCCGACCCGTAGTCGAGGACGACGACGTTCGGCTTGGCGGTTGTCACAGGGCGCCCTTCGTGGAGGGGATGCCGTCGACGCGCGGGTCCAGCTCGACCGCCTTGCGCATGGCTCGGGCGAACGCCTTGAACTCGGCTTCGGCGATGTGGTGGGGGTCGCGGCCCTCGAGCACGCGGATGTGGACGGTGATGCCGGCGTTGAACGTGATCGCCTCGAACACGTGGCGGACCATCGAGCCGGTGAAGTGGCCGCCGATGCGGTGGAACTCGAAGCCCGCGGGCTCGCCGGAGTGCACCAGGAACGGACGCCCGGAGACGTCGACGACGGCCTGGGCCAGCGCTTCGTCCAACGGGACCAGGGCGTCGCCGTACCGGCCGATGCCGGAGCGGTCGCCGAGGGCCTGCTTGATCGCCTGACCGAGCACGATGCCGGTGTCCTCGACCGTGTGGTGCACGTCGATGTCGGTGTCACCCGTCGAGCGCACCCGCAGGTCGATCAGGGAGTGCTTGCTGAACGCGGTCAGCATGTGGTCGAAGAACGGGACGGAGGTCGAGATCGACGAGGTCCCGGTGCCGTCCAGGTCGAGCTCGAGTTCGACACTCGATTCGCTCGTCGAACGGCTGATCGAGGCGGTGCGGGCGGTCATGCCTCAACCCTAACCGGCGGCTGCTCGGCGGCGACCTGCCGCATGGCGTCGAGGAACGCGGTCGTCTCGGCTTCGGTCCCCGCACTCACCCGCAGGTGGTTCGGGATCCCGAGGTCGCGCACGATGACGTCGCGCTCGAGCAGCGCTTCGAACGCGGCGTTCGGGTCGGCGACACCACCGAACAGGACGAAGTTCGACCAGGTCTCGTAGGTGCGGTACCCCATGGCCTGGAGCTCGGTGACCATGCGGTCGCGCTGCCCCTTGATGTCGTCGACCATCGCCAGCATCTCGGGGGCGTGCCGGAGTGCCGCGATCGCGGCCGCCTGGGTGAGCGCGGACAGGTGGTACGGCAGCCGGACCAGTCGGACGGCGTCGACGACGGCGGGGTGCGCGGCCATGTACCCGACCCGGGCACCGGCGAACGCGAACGCCTTGCTCATCGTGCGGGAGACCACCAGGCGCTCACGACCGGGCAGCAGCGTGAGGGCGCTCGGGGCGTCGGACGGCATGAACTCGGCGTACGCCTCGTCCACCATCACGATGCCGTCGGTCGCGTCGTAGGCGGCCGCGATCGTCTCGATGTCGAGCGGGGTGCCGGTCGGGTTGTTCGGCCCGCAGAGGAACACGATGTCCGGCTGGTGCTCTCGGATCGCCGCCACGACGGTCTCGGGCGAGATGCGGAACTCGTCGTCGCGCTGGGCAGGGATCCACCTGGTGCCGGTGCCCGACGCGAGGATCGAGTGCATCGAGTAGGTGGGCGGGAACCCGAGCACTGAGCGACTGGGCCCGCCGAACGCCTGGAGGAGCTGCTGCAACACCTCGTTCGACCCGTTCGCCGCCCAGAGCTGCTCGGCGGTCAGGTCGTGCCCGAGGTAGTCGGCGAGCGACTGCCGGAGCTCGGTGAACTCGCGGTCCGGGTACCGGTTGACCGTCAGCAGGGCCTGCCGGATCGACTCGACGATGTCGGCAGCGACGTCGTCCGGAACGGGATGCGTGTTCTCGTTGACGTTGAGCTGCACGCGGACGTGCTTTTGCGGGGCGCCGTAGGGGCTCTGCCCGCGCAGGTCGTCTCGGATCGGGAGGTCTTCGAGCGTGAATGCCACCGATCCATCGTAGGCCGCTGTCACCGTGCGACGACCAGCCGTCTGGACGGCGCTGCCCGAGTGGCTACTCGCCGTCGGTGTACTTGGTGGGGATGGCGATCTCTTCGCCGGCCTGCAGCGCGGAGCCGTCGAGCGCGTTGAGGCTCACGACGTCCTGCACGAAGTCACGCGGGTCCGAGTTCGGCGCCGTCTGCTCGGCGAGCTGCCAGAGCGTCTCGCCCGGCTGGATCGTCACGGTCTCGAACTGGGTGCGGGCGCCGCCGGCGGTGGCGTCTCCGGCGGAGGCCTGCCCGCCGTTCAGCACGCCGAGGGCGACGACGATGAGGAGCGGGAGCGCGGCCAGCGTCGTGAAGACGATGCGGCCGCGACGCGTCAGACGCAGGCGGGTTCGCACCGCGGGCGCCGCGGTGCGCTGGATGTCAGCGATGGCGATGGTGCTCATGTCGTTCTTGCCTTCCCGTTCGGTGGAACCGAAGTCGTGTACCGAACATAGTTTCGAATCAGACGACGCACAAGTCCTGGGAGTGGATTTCTGCGGGGTTTTCTTGCGACACGCTCGAACAGGTGTTTGTCCGGCCCTGGCTGGTCGGATACTGTTTCGATCGACTGGGACAAGCCTGACGGGGACCACCGACATTCCCGCCGCGGCCGGACCGGCACCGACGAAAGCGAGACGACGTGGTGGACGAACTGCGGGGCCAGAAGCCGCTGACGCCGAAGCAGCAGGCGATCTTCGACGCGATCCGTGCGTCGATCGCCTCACGGGGCTACCCGCCGAGCATGCGCGAGATCGGCGACGCCGCCGGGCTCTCCTCACTCTCCAGCGTCTCCCACCAGCTCGGCCAGCTCGAGCTCGGTGGCTGGATCCGCCGCGACCCGAACCGACCGCGCGCGCTCGAGGTCCTGGTCGACGAGCCGTCGTCCGACGTCGGCGGACCGGACATCGACGCCACCACGCTCGTGCCGCTCGTCGGCCGGATCGCCGCCGGTGTCCCGATCACCGCCGAACAGCACGTCGACGAGATCATCCCGCTCCCCCGACAGCTCGTCGGCACGGGCGAGCTGTTCATGCTCAAGGTCGTCGGTGAGTCGATGATCGACGCCGCGATCTGCGACGGGGACTGGGTCGTCGTCCGGTCGCAGCAGACAGCCGAGAACGGTGACATCGTCGCGGCCATGCTCGACGAAGAGGCGACGGTCAAGGTCTTCCGCCAGCGCGACGGTCACACGTGGCTGCTGCCGCGCAACTCCGCCTTCGAGCCGATCCTCGGCGACGCGGCCTCGGTGCTCGGCAAGGTCGTCGCGGTCCTCCGCTCCCTCTGACCGCGGCTCGCGCTGCACCGACGCGGGACGCCGTCGTCACCGCACGACGCCCCCTGCACGACGAAACGCCGCCGGATCCGGCGGCGTTTCGTGTGTTCCGGGGCGTCTCGGCGACGTGACGGTGTCCGGCGGACCCGTCACGGGCCTCCAGGCCGCGCGGCAGCGCTCCCCAGCGCCAGCGCCCGCCGGAGCCGGTCGTCAGACGGTCGGGACCGGCGTGACCACGTAGGGCTCGAGCTCGGAGACCTGCCGCTGGAAGACGCGCACCCGCAGGCGCGTGCCGTCCTCGACGTAGTCGACGGACTCGACCGAGCCGGTGTCGTGCAGCGACGACACCAGGTCGCCGCGGTCGTACGGCACGACGATGGTCAGGTCGACGTCGGGCTCGGGGAGGCGGTCCTCGATGACGCCGAGGAGCTCCGGGATGCCCTCACCGGTGCGCGCAGACACGAACACCGCGTCCGGCACGAGTCCGATGAGCACGAGGCGCTGCGCGTCGTCGATCAGGTCGGCCTTGTTGAAGACGACGATCTCCGGGATGTCACCCGCACCGACGTCGCCGATGACCTCGCGCACGGTGGACAGCTGCGCACCGGGGTCGGGGTGCGAGCCGTCGACCACGTGCACGATGACGTCGGCGTCGCCGACCTCTTCGAGGGTGGAGCGGAAGGCCTCGACGAGCTGGTGCGGCAGGTTGCGGACGAAGCCGACCGTGTCGACGAACGTGAACTCCCGGCCCTTGGCGCTCTCGGTCCGACGGACGGTGGCGTCCAGCGTCGCGAACAGCTGGTTCTGCACCAGCACGCCCGCGCTCGTCAGCCGGTTGAGCAGCGACGACTTGCCGGCGTTGGTGTAGCCCGCGATCGCGACGCTCGGCACCTCGTTGCGGTTGCGCTCGGCACGCTTGGCCTCACGGGCCGGGGTGAACCCGGCGATCTGCCGGCGGAGCTTCGCCATCCGCGTGTGGATCTTGCGGCGGTCGAGCTCCATCTTCGTCTCACCGGGGCCACGAGAGCCCATGCCAGCGCCTCCGGAGACCTGGCCACCGGCCTGCCGGGACATCGAGTCACCCCAACCGCGCAGTCGAGGCAGCAGGTACTGCAGCTGGGCGAGTTCGACCTGCGCCTTCCCCTCGCGGGTCTTCGCGTGCTGGCTGAAGATGTCGAGGATCACGGCCGTGCGGTCGATGACCTTCACCTTCACGACGTCCTCGAGCGCACGACGCTGCGAGGGTGCCAGTTCGGTGTCGGCGATGACCGTGTCGGCGCCGGTGGCCTTGACGACCATCGCGAGCTCCTGGGCTTTGCCCTTGCCCAGGTAGGTGGCCGGGTCCGGGTTCGGCCGACGCTGGAGGAGCCCGTCGAGCACCACGGCGCCCGCGGTCTCGGCGAGTGCCGCGAGCTCACGGAGGGAGTTCTCGGCGTCCTGCGCGTCGCCCTGGGGGTACACGCCGATGAGGACGACCTGCTCGAGCCGCAGCTGGCGGTACTCGACCTCGGTGACGTCCTCGAGTTCGGTGGAGAGGCCGGCGACACGGCGCAGAGCCGCACGGTCCTCACGGTCGTACTGGTCGCCGTCGCCGGTCCAACTGCGGTCGTCGACCGACTGCGTCTGGATGGCCTGGGCGGGTGCGAAGATGGACGATGCTGCGCGGTGGTCTGCGTTGCGCAACACCCTCTCGACGACACCGTCTGCGCTGTCGTCGTTGGTCTGGTGGTTCTGCTGATGGGTATCCGTCATCCTGTGCACAGGCTACCTCTGGAGGCCCTGCGACACACTCGGTTGCCGGTACGGTTCATCCATGGCGAACGACCACTACTTCTCGGCCAGCCCCGAGAGCGAACTCCGGCCGCGCCAGGTGCACGTCACGCTCGCCGGTCAGCCCCTCACCCTGTCGACCGCGGCGGGGGTCTTCAGCCCCGACGGCGTCGACCGCGGCACGAAGGTCCTGCTCGGTTCGGTGCCGGCGCCCGCTGCCGACGGAGCCCTGCTCGACATCGGCTGCGGCTGGGGCCCGATCGCGATCACGATGGCCCTGCAGTCCCCCGACGCCCAGGTGTGGGGCGTCGACGTCAACGAGCGGGTGCTCGGGCTCGCGCGCGCCAACGCTGCTGCTGCGGGGGCGTCGAACGTCACGATCGCGCTGCCCGACGACGTGCCGGCCGACCTGCGCTTCCGCACGATCTGGTCGAACCCGCCGATCCGTGTCGGCAAGGACGAGCTGCACCAGATCCTGCTGACGTGGCTGCCCCGGCTCGAGGTCGGGGGCGACGCCTGGCTCGTCGTGTCGAAGGACCTCGGGGGCGACTCGTTGCAGAAGTGGCTCGTCGGCGCGCTCGGCTCGGGGTTCGCGGTCACGCGGGAGTCGACGGCGAAGGGGTTTCGCGTGATCCGGGTGCAGCGCAGCGCGTAGGGCGCGTGCGCGAGCGCGGGCGCTCACATCGTGAGCACAAATGGTCGGGTCGCCGCTGGGCATCCGACCATTTCTGCTCACGAAGCGGCAACGAGGCTCCGCGTCAGACCGTCAGACCGTCAGGTCGCCGGAGAACACGAGCTCGGCGGGACCGGACAGCGAGACGTGCTCGCCGTCCTCGGTCGCCGTCATCCGCACCGTCAGCAGCCCGCCCGGCACCCGCACGCGCCAGGTGTCCGGCGCCCCCGCACCGACCCAGTAGCGCGTCGCGAGGGCCGCAGCGACGGCCCCGGTGCCGCATGACAGCGTCTCACCGCTCCCCCGCTCGTGCACCCGCATCGTGATCTCGCCGACGCCGTCCTTGATCAAGGGGTCGCCGGGCAGCACGAACTCGACGTTCGCACCGTGCTCCGGCGCCGGGTCGAGCACCGGCAGGAACGTCAGGTCGAGGTCGGCCAGTTCGTCCTCGGTCTCGACAGCGACGACCACGTGCGGGTTGCCCACGTCGATGCCGATGCCGGGCCGCGCCCCGTCGAGGTTCTTGGCCCGGACGAGCACGTCGTCGGAGCCACCGCCCTCGATGCCCAGGCCCCAGCGACCGAGGTCGGCGGCGAACCCGTTCGTGGTGCGCTGGATGTCGACCAGACCCTTGCGACTGCCGACGGTGAGCGTCTCGCCGGGAGCGAGCTCGACCAGGCCGGACTCGGTCAGGTACCGGGCGAACACGCGGATGCCGTTGCCGCACATCTCCGCGACCGTGCCGTCAGCGTTGTGGTAGTCCATGAACCAGGTCGCCTCGGGCTCGACGGCCACGAGCGCCCGCCCCTCGGGGATCGCCTCGGACCGCACGGCGCGGATCACGCCGTCGCCGCCCACGCCGAAGCGCCGGTCCGCGATGGCGCGGATCCGCTCGGGGGTCAGGTCGACGGTGGCATCGGGGTCGGCGAACAGGACGAAGTCGTTGCCGGTCCCCTGGCCCTTGGTGAAGTGCAGCTCGGTCACGGCACGATCCTACGGGCCAGTTCCGACAGGTCGGCGCGGTCCGCCCCCGTGACGTCGAGCGTCTCGGCCTCGGCGTACCGGCGGAACCACGACACCTGCCGCCGGGCGTACTTCCGGGTCGCGATGCCGGTCGCCTCGACCGCCTGCTCGCGGGTCGCCGTGCCGCCGAGCACCTCGAGCGCCTGCGAGTACCCGATCGCGCCCCGCGCGGTCTTGCCCTGCTCGAGTCCCTGCTCGCGGAGCGCCGCGACCTCGTCGACGAGTCCGGCCTCGAACATCCGCGCGGCCCGCTCGTGCAGCGCCGACACGAGCTGCTCGCGGTCACGCCGCAGGTGCAGGATCCGGGACGGTCGCCAAGCGCTGGGCGCGGCCGGGAGGCTCGGGGTCACGACCTCGGAACGGCTCGCGATCTCGAGTGCACGGATCAACCGCCGTGGGTTGCGCGCGTCGATCGTCGCGGCGGCCGCCGGGTCGAGGGTGCGGAGTCGCTCGAGCAGGATGCCCGGGCCGAGCTCCTCGTGCTCGCGCTCGAGCTGCGCGCGGAGCGCGGGATCGGTGCCCGGGAACGCGAGGTCGAACAGCACCGCGGAGACGTACAGGCCGCTGCCGCCGACGAGGACGGCCACGCCACCGTCGGCTTGGATCCGGTCGACGTCGGCGCGGGCGGCGACCTGGTAGGCGGCGACACTCGCCTCGTCGGTGACGTCGAGCACGTCGAGCTGGTGGTGCGGGATGCCGTGCCGCTCGGCCGGCGGGAGCTTCGCGGTGCCGATGTCCATGCCCCGGTACAGCTGCATGGCATCCGCGTTGATGATCTCCGCGCGACGGCCGGCAGCGCGCAGCCGTTCCGCGATCGCGATGCCGAGGTCGGACTTCCCGGTGCCCGTCGCCCCGACGACTGCGATCAAGTCCGCGGCGTCACCGGATGCGAGCAACGCGTCGCTCGTCGGCACAGCCCCGGGGAGTTCAGCGGCCGACACGGAGCGTGGGCAGCCCGAGCGAGACCGGACGGGGCCCGTCGCCCGTGGCGGCAGCGGGCGTGGGCACGCCGCAGCTCTCGGCCTGCGCGCGGTCCCAGGCGTCGCCGGCCCGGGTGCGTCGGATGCGCAGCGGCGCGTCGTCGTCGGCGAGCAGGAAGTGCGGTGCGGCACGGGTGATGTCGACGGTGACGACGTCGCCCGGGCGCGGGACCTCGGACCCGGCGGGCACGGTGAAGTGCACGAGCCGGGAGTCCTCGGCGCGACCGGAGAGCCGGCGGGTGGCGTCGTCCTTGCGGCCTTCACCGGAGGCGACGAGCACTTCGACGCTCCGGCCGACCTGCAGCGCGTTCTCTTCCGCGGTGATGTGTTCCTGCAGGGCGACGAGTCGCTCGTAGCGCTCCTGCACGATGTGCTTCGGCAGCTGGTCGTCCATCGTCGCGGCCGGCGTGCCCGGGCGGATGGAGTACTGGAACGTGAACGCCGAGGCGAACCGTGCCTGCTCGACCACGCGCAGGGTGTCCTCGAAGTCGGCGTCGGTCTCGCCGGGGAACCCGACGATGATGTCGGTGGAGATCGCCGCGTGCGGGATCTTCGCGCGGACGCGGTCGAGGATGCCGAGGAACCGCTCGCTGCGGTAGCTCCGGCGCATGGCCTTGAGCACCCGGTCGGAACCCGACTGCAGCGGCATGTGCAGCTGGGGCATCACGTTCGGGGTCTCGGCCATCGCGTCGATGACGTCGTCGGTGAACGCCGCCGGGTGCGGGCTCGTGAAGCGGACGCGCTCGAGGCCCTCGATGGCACCGGTGGCCCGCAGCAGCTTGCCGAACGCCTGTCGGTCGCCGAACTCGACCCCGTAGGAGTTCACGTTCTGCCCGAGCAGCGTGACCTCGATCGCGCCGTCGTCGACCAGCGCTTGGATCTCGGCCAGGACGTCACCGGGACGGCGGTCCTTCTCCTTGCCACGGAGCGAGGGGACGATGCAGAACGTGCAGGTGTTGTTGCAGCCGACGGAGATGGAGACCCAGCCGCTGTGCGTCGAGTCGCGCTTGGTGGGCAGCGTCGACGGGAAGACGTCGAGCGCCTCGAGGATCTCGATCTGCGCCTCGTCGTTGTGCCGCGCCCGCTCGAGCAGGGTCGGCAGCGACCCCATGTTGTGCGTGCCGAAGACGACGTCGACCCACGGCGCCTTCTCGAGGATGACGTTCTTGTCCTTCTGCGCCAGGCACCCGCCGACGGCGATCTGCATGCCGGGGTGCTCGCGCTTGATCCCCGCGAGCTGCCCGAGGTTGCCGTACAGCCGGTTGTCCGCGTTCTCGCGCACGGCACAGGTGTTGATGACGACGACGTCGGCCTGCGCACCGTCCGCCGCGGTGTAGCCCGCGGCCTGCAGTGACCCGCTCAACCGCTCGGAGTCGTGGACGTTCATCTGGCACCCGTAGGTGCGGACTTCGTAGGTGCGGGGGCGCGCTTCGACGGTGGCCATGGTCGTCCCAGTGTAGGTCGGAGCGGCTACTCGAACCGGACGGTCCCGCGGCCGGAAGGCGGCCGTTTCCCGCCGCCGTCGAGTGCCCGCGCGACGGCGATCCGGACGACACCGGAGCTGTAGCCCTTGCGCATCAGGAAGCCGGACAGCCGGCGTTCCGCGGTCGCCCGGTCGAGTCCGCGCATCTGCGGCGCCCGCTTGTCGGCGAGCTCCTGCGCGCGGAGGAACTCGTCGTCCTCGTCGTCGGCGGCCTCGTCGAGTGCGGTGTCGATCGCCACCTGGTCGATCCCCCGGCGACGGAGCTCGGTCACGACACCCTGTCGGCCGAGGCCCTTGCGGGCGTGCAGCCGATCCACCAGGTCGGTGGCGAGGGCGACGTCGTCAAGGAGCCCGACACGGGTCAACCGTTCGATCTCGTGCTCGACCACGTCGGGGTCGAGGTCCTGCTGCAGCAGCAGGGTCCGCATCTCGGACTCGCTCACGCCCTTGCGCCCGAGGGCACGCAGGCTGAGCCGTTCGGCGTCCGCGCGCTGTTCGTCGAGCGGACGGGGTGCGTCGGCCGGGTCGATCTCCTCGCCGCCGGCGATGGAGAACACCGACGCCGTGGTGGCGTCAGCCGTCTCGGAGTCGTAGCCGTCCTGCTCCGCACGGTTCGAGCGCCCGCTGCCGTCTCCGATGACGGGCGACACCCACGCTGCCGGCCCGCGGGCACCGTGCAGGGGCACCGGCGAATCGGCGTCGAACGACGCGGGGAACTCGTCCGCACGACCTTCGTCCGACTCGGGCAGCGCCCAGCCGTCGGTGTCGCGCGGTTCGTCCGGTGACACCGGAGGATCGGGGATGGCGGGCATCACCGGCGTGACAGGAGCGCGACGACGAGACCTCGCACCGAACAGGTCGGTGACCGGTGCGAGGCCGTCGTCGTCGTGGTCGGTGCTCACGCGCCCTTGCGCTCCGCGAGCTTCGGCGCGATCGACTCGACCGGGGCGTCCTCGGCCTTGGCACCGCCGACGCCGACGCCGAGCTTGGCGAGGATCTTGCCTTCGATGTCGGCAGCGATCTCGGGGTTCTGGATCAGGAAGGAACGCGAGTTCTCCTTGCCCTGCCCGAGCTGGTCGCCGTCGTAGGTGTACCAGGCACCCGACTTCTTGACGATGCCGTGGTCGACACCGAAGTCGAGCAGCGAGCCTTCGCGCGAGATGCCGACGCCGTACAGGATGTCGAACTCGGCCTGCTTGAAGGGCGGCGCCATCTTGTTCTTGACGACCTTGACACGCGTGCGGTTGCCCACCGCGTCGGTGCCGCTCTTGAGCGTCTCGATGCGGCGGATGTCGAGGCGGACGGACGCGTAGAACTTCAGCGCCTTACCGCCCGAGGTGGTCTCGGGCGAACCGAAGAACACGCCGATCTTCTCGCGCAGCTGGTTGATGAAGATCATCGTGGTCTGCGTCTGGTTCAGGCCACCGGCGAGCTTTCGCAGGGCCTGGGACATGAGGCGGGCCTGCAGACCGACGTGCGAGTCACCCATCTCGCCCTCGATCTCGGCACGGGGCACGAGGGCCGCGACGGAGTCGATGACGATCAGGTCGATGGAGCCGGAGCGGACCAGCATGTCCGCGATCTCGAGCGCCTGCTCGGCGGTGTCGGGCTGCGACACGAGCAGGGCGTCGATGTCGACACCGAGCTTCTTGGCGTACTCAGGGTCGAGCGCGTGCTCGGCGTCGATGAAGGCCGCGATGCCACCGGCGCGCTGGGCGTTGGCGATGGCGTGGATGGTGAGGGTCGTCTTACCCGACGACTCCGGGCCGTAGATCTCGACGATGCGGCCACGGGGCAGGCCACCGATGCCGAGCGCGACGTCCAGCGCCACCGACCCGGTCTGGATGACGTTGACGGGGGCGCGTTCGTCCGAACCGAGGCGCATGATCGCACCCTTGCCGAACTGCCTGTCGATCTGTGCGAGTGCGGTCTCGAGGGCCTTTTCGCGGTCTGCCGGTGATGGCATGGGGTGCTCCTTCGTGCTCGTGTTCGGCCGCCTGTAGGCTGTCGCGTCCACGCCGGCCGATGGTGCAAGGCCGATGGTTCTGCGACAAGGCTTCGGGCTGTTCCCGATGTCCATCAACCTATGGCGAGCCACCGACATCACTGCCGACGGTCACGCGATCTGTGGATGGAACATCCGGGCGACGCCGCTGTGGAGGAAGCTACCACCGATCGAACACGCGTTCGAGCAACACGCCGAACACAGTTTCGGGTGCGCGGCCCGCGGGACCCGCTCAGTCCTGGGGTTCGGCGAGGCCCTTGCCGTGCCGCCGGTCCATCGGGACGTCCTGCGAGTCGCACAGTGCGTCCCACACCCGGCGAGCCTCGATGCCGGCGGCGAGGGCGTCCACGGCGGAGCGACCGCCCAGCCCCTCGAGCACGACGTCACGGGTGACCACGGAACCGTAGGCCTCACCGAACACCTGGTCGACTGCTCGCCAGAACTCACTCACGCGCATCCGACCAGCCTAGGCGGTGGTCGTGGGCCGGAACGCAGAACGCCCCCGCCGGGAAGGACCGGCGAGGGCGTTCGGTGCGGTGCGCTCAGCGAACCGCGAGGTCGTTGTCGAACTCGGCGACGAGGTCGTCCGGGAGCGTGTCGGGGACGGGGGTCAGCCCCTCGACGATCGCGAGGCGGTCGCCCACTTCGCGCATGATGGTCGAGATGGGCGTGTCCAGAGCATCCGCGACGGACGCGAGGATCTCCGAGCTGGCTTCCTTCTGCCCGCGCTCGACCTCACTGAGGTACCCGAGCGCGACACTGGCCTTGGACGCGACCTGACGGAGGGTCCGGCCCTTCTGCAAGCGGAAGTCCCGGAGCACATCGCCGATTTCCTGACGAACGAGAACCATGAGAACTCCTCCTCTCTGTCGTCTCCGCGCCCGCTCGGTCCGGTGGATCGAGTTCGGGTTCAGCAACAATAGCGTTGCCGGTTGCAGCATGTTAGCCAGGCTGGCTGCCGTACTGCTGGAGATTTCGTGAGATGTAACCCAGTGGAAACGGGACCTATTCCCGGCCCCGGACCTCGGACGACATCCGTGCAAGGAGTTCGGAGACGGTGGCGTGCCGGATTGCTCCCCGGTCACCGTCGAGGTGCAGCTCGAAGGCCTCAGCCCCCGCGGCGGAGGCGATCCCCACGTACACGGTGCCGACGGGCTTGCCGTCCTGCGGGTCCGGGCCGGCGACGCCCGTCGTGCTGATCCCCCACGTCGCGGGTTCCCCGTCGACGGACAGCGCGATCCGGACACCGGCGGCCATCTGCCGGGCGACCTCCGGATGCACGGCACCCTCGGCCTCGAGCAGCTCCGCCGAGACCCCGAGCACGGAGTGCTTCACGGGCGTCGCGTAGGCCACGACGCCGCCGCGGACGACGGCGCTCGCGCCCGGCACGTCGACGAGGGTCGCGACCACGAGGCCGCCGGTCAGCGACTCCGCCACGGCGAGGGTCTCGCCCCGCGCCGTCAGCTCGGCGATGAGTCCCGGTGCGACCGGGACGGGAGGCGCGGCCCGCGTCGAGCGGTCGGGCCCGGTCATGCGGTGGTGCGGTTGTGCTTCCATGCCTGCCAGAGGTAGTCGATCCCGCTCAGGATCGTTGCCAGGAACGCGGCCGTCATCAGGATGCCGTTGACCCAGTGCGCCCAGTCGCCGACCAGGTTCCACCACGGGAACAGCGCGGCCGTCAGGGCGACGGCCTGCAGCACGGTCTTGATCTTGCCGCCGCGGCTGGCCGGGATCACCCGGTCGGAGAGCACCGCGAACCGGAAGACCGTGATGCCGATCTCGCGCACCATGATCAGCACGGTCACGTACCAGGGCAGCTCGGCCAGGATCGACAGCGCGACGAGCGCACCACCGATGAGCACCTTGTCGGCGATCGGGTCGACGAGCTTGCCGAAGTCCGTGACCAGGTTCTGCCGACGGGCGATGATGCCGTCGGCGCTGTCCGTGACGATGGCCACGACGAAGACGACCGCCGCCCAGATGCGCAGCGGCCCGTCGTTGCCGGCGTCGGTGAGCAGCAGGACGAAGAACAGCGGCGCCATGAGGATGCGCACCACCGTGATGATGTTCGCGACGTTCGCGGTCGACGCCGGGCCGGGGCCCTTGCGCAGCAGCCGCCCGCGCCACGGGAACCGTGCGCCGTGCGTGGTGTTCGTGCTGTCCGAGGCGGTCATCGCCGTCACTCCCTGCCCGTCAGTCCCCACGCGTCCTCATCGGGCTCGTCGTGGACTTCATCGTACCCGCGGACCATGTCCCCGACGGGGTCTGCTCCGTAGCGGTCACTGTCGCCGGACGGCGTCGGGGCCGGCGCTGCCGGAGCGGCCGCGGCGGGCGGCTCCTCGCCACGGAGCTTCGCGAGCACCGCGGGCAGCTGGTCGGCGGTCACCAGGACGTCGCGGGCCTTCGAGCCCTCGGACGGCCCGACGATGTCGCGCGACTCCATCAGGTCCATCAGGCGACCGGCCTTGGCGAAGCCGACGCGGAGCTTGCGCTGCAGCATCGACGTCGAGCCGAACTGGGTCGACACGACCTGCTCGACGGCCGCGAGCAGGAGTTCGAGGTCGTCACCGATGTCGGCGTCGATCTCCTTGCGCTCGACCACGGCCTGGACGTCCTGGCGGTACTCGGGCTGCGCCTGCCGCGTGACGTGCTGGACGACCTCGGCGACCTCGCCCTCCTGCACCCAGGCGCCCTGCACGCGGAGCGACTTGGACGAGCCCATCGGCAGGAAGAGCGCGTCGCCCTGACCGATGAGCTTGTCGGCGCCGGGCTGGTCGAGGATGACGCGGGAGTCCGTGACGCTCGTCACCGCGAAGGCGATGCGCGACGGCACGTTCGCCTTGATCAGGCCGGTGATGACGTCGACCGAGGGGCGCTGCGTCGCGAGCACCAGGTGGATGCCGGCGGCGCGGGCGAGCTGGGTGATGCGGACGATCGACTCCTCGACGTCACGTGGCGCCACGAGCATGAGGTCGGCGAGCTCGTCGACGACGACGAGCAGGTACGGGTACGGCTTGAGCTTCCGCTCGCTGCCCGCCGGCAAGATGATCTCGTTGTTCTCGATCGCCTTGTTGAAGTCGTCGACGTGGCGGAACCCGAACGACGCCAGGTCGTCGTACCGCATGTCCATCTCCTTCACGACCCACTGCAGCGCTTCGGCCGCCTTCTTCGGGTTCGTGATGATGGGCGTGATGAGGTGCGGGACACCGGCGTAGATCGAGAGTTCGACGCGCTTCGGGTCGACCAGGACCATGCGGACCTCGGACGGCTTCGCGCGCATCAGCAGCGACGTGATCATCGAGTTGATGAACACCGACTTGCCGGAACCGGTGGAGCCGGCGACGAGCAGGTGCGGCATCTTCGCCAGGTTCGCGACGACGAAGCCGCCCTCGACGTCCTTGCCGACGCCGATCGTCATCGGGTGCTTCGACTTGCGGGCGGCGTTCGAGCGCAGCACGTCACCGAGCGAGACGATCTCGCGGTCGGTGTTCGGGATCTCGACGCCGATGGCGCTCTTGCCCGGGATCGGCGACAGGATGCGGACCTCGTTCGAGGCGACCGCGTACGACAGGTTCTTCGACAGGGCCGTGACCCGCTCGACCTTGACGCCGGGGCCGAGCTCGATCTCGTACCGGGTCACCGTCGGCCCGCGGGAGAACCCGGTGACCTTCGCGTCGACCTTGAACTCGGTGAGCACCCCGGTGATGGCGGCGACGATGTCGTCGTTCGCCTGGCTCCGCGCGACCGAGGGCGTTCCGGAGCTCAGCGTCGTGGCGGCGGGCAGCCGGTAGGGCTTCGACGGATCGTCGTCGGAACCGGCGGCGGCTGCGCTCAGCTCGGCGGCGGCGTCGATGTCCTCTGGCTCGTCGACGATCTCGGGCTCGGACAGCACCTCGGGCACCGCGGGACGGATGTCGGCGGTCGGCTCCGGCCGCGCGGGGACGTCGGTGCCGAACGCGCGGAGCGCCTGCTCGGCGTCCTGCAGGTCCTGCTCGACGGAGTCGTTGAGGTTGACCGACGCGGGCTCGGCCGGCGTGAGGTCGACGAGCCCGGCGGCGGCACCGGCGTTCGGGCTCACCGCGGGCGCAGCGGGCACGACGGGGGCAGCTGGTGCGACGGCAGCGGCAGCCGGGGCGACCCCGGTGGCCGGGGGCAGCACGGGGCTGTCGTACGCCGGGTCCTCTTCGCGCCCGGACTTGTTCCGGCGCCACCACGGCACGTTGTCGCCACCGGCTTCGGCGTCGGCAGCGGCCTGCTCGTCACCGAACCCGAGGTCGTCGAACAGCTGGAAGTCGGTGTCGCCCTTCTTGCCGCGCTTCGACGTGCGGGCACGGGCGGCGGGCTCCGCCACGGCGGCGGCGTCGGCCTCGGGTTCTGCTGCGGGGGCCGGGGCGCCGAACAGGTAGGCGTAGAGCTCGTGCAGGCGTCGCCCGAGCTTGTTCGGCGGCGTCTTGGTGATGATGAAGAGCGAGAGCACCAGCAGCACGATCGCCACGGGGACGGCCACCCAGGCGGTCGCGATCGTGACGAGCCAGCCGATGACCACCCAGCCGAGCACCCCACCGGCGGCGGCCAGCGCGGGCATGCCGTCGGCCGCGCTCGGTCGGCCGCCGAAGACGTGGCAGAGCGAGGCGATCGACACGATCAGGATGCCCAGGCCGATGCCGATCCGGGTGTTGTCGTGCACCGAGGCCGGGTGCCGGAACAACCACCCGGCGAACACGATCATGATGACGGGCAGGGCGAACGCGAGGCGGCCGAACAGCCCACCGAACGTGTACGCGTCGAGTGCGACGGAGACACTGTTGGTCGGATTGAGCCACTCGACGACCCCGCCGGCGATGGCCAGCAGGAACAGCAGGAACGGGAACCCGTCGCGCCGCTGGTCCTTCTCGAGGGTCTCCTTGCCGAGCAGCCGGAACATCGCGCCGACGCCGTGCGCCATCGCGAGCCAGAAGGTCACGAGCGGGTTCTGCTCGCGGAACACCGGCGTGGGTGCGGCCTGCGGCAGCTTCTTCGTCGTGGCCTGGGTGCGCGACGAACCGCGCGTCCCGTTGCCACGGGACGACGTGGACGCGCGCGAGCGCGTGGTCGACTTGGTGCCTCCGGCCATGGGCAGAACCCTAACGCCCGCTCAGGACAAACGCAGGAAGGCCCGCCGCAGCGTCCGTGACGGACGCTGGACGGGCCTCCCGGGCCGGACAGACGCGAACGCGGACGCGCGCCCACCCCGCGAACGGGCCCTACGCCTCGATGACCACCGGGACGATCATCGGACGACGGCGGTGCTTGGTGTTCACCCAGCGACCGACCGTGCGACGGACGACCTGCGCGAAGGCGTGCGAGTCGCGCGTGCCGTTGGCGGCGGCCTCGGAGATCGCCTTGGCGATCTGCGGGCGGACGTCGTCGAACACGGAGTCGTCCTCGGCGAAGCCGCGCGACTGGATCTCCGGGCCGATCACGCACTGCCCGGTGGTGAAGTCCACCGCGCAGAAGATCGAGATGAAGCCCTCTTCCGCCAGGACGCGGCGATCCTTCAGGTCGGCGTCGGTGATCTCGCCGACGGTGGAGCCGTCGACGTAGACGTAGCCGATGTCGAGCTGGCCGGCGACCGTCGCGACGCCGTCCTTCAGGTCGACGACGATGCCGTCCTGCCCGAGGATCACGTTGCGCGGCGGGACACCCGTCTGGATCGCCAGGTCGGCGTTCGCGTACAGGTGGCGGTGCTCGCCGTGGACGGGGAGCACGTTGCGCGGCCGCAGGATGTTGTAGCAGTAGAGCAGCTCGCCGGCGGAGGCGTGTCCGGAGACGTGCACCTTCGCGTTGCCCTTGTGCACGACCTTCGCACCGAGCTTCGTCAGCCCGTCGATGACGCGGTACACGGCGTTCTCGTTGCCCGGGATGAGCGACGACGCGAGGATGACGGTGTCGCCCTCGCCGATCTCGATCTGGTGCTCGAGGTTCGCCATCCGGGCCAGGACGGCCATCGGCTCACCCTGCGACCCGGTCGACATGTAGACGATCTGGTCGTCGGGGACGTTCTTCGCCTTCTTCGTGTCGATGAGCACGTTCTCCGGCACCCGCAGGTACCCGAGGTCGGCGGCGATTGTCATGTTGCGGATCATCGAGCGGCCCATGAACGCGACCTTGCGGTTCGCGGCCGCGGCGGCGTCGAGGACCTGCTGCACGCGGTGCACGTGCGACGAGAAGCTCGCCACGACGACCTTCTTGCGGGCGCGCATGATGATGTTCTCGAGCACCGGGCCGATGTCGCGCTCCGGAGCGGTGAAGCCCGGCACGTCGGCGTTCGTGGAGTCCGGCAGGAACAGGTCCACGCCGGCCTCGCCCAGACGGGCGAACGCACGGAGGTCGGTGATGCGGTCGTCCAGCGGGAGCTGGTCCATCTTGAAGTCACCCGTGTGCAGCACACGACCGGCGGGGGTCGTGATCGCGACGGCGAGGGCGTCCGGGATGGAGTGGTTCACGGCGACGAACTCGAGGTGGAACGGGCCGATCTGCTCGGTCTGGTCCTCGGCCACGACGAGCGTGTACGGCTTGATCCGGTGTTCCTTGAGCTTCGCCTCGACGAGCGCCAGGGTCAGCGTGGAGCCGATCAGCGGGATGTCGTCGCGGAGCTTCAGCAGGTACGGGACGGCGCCGATGTGGTCTTCGTGGCCGTGCGTGAGCACGACACCGAGGACGTCGTCGAGGCGGTCACGGATCGGCGAGAAGTCCGGCAGGATCAGGTCGACACCGGGCTGGTGCTCCTCGGGGAACAGCACGCCGGCGTCGACGATGAGCAGCTTGCCCTCGTACTCGTAGACGGTCATGTTTCGACCGATCTCGCCGAGGCCCCCGATGGGGACGACGCGGAGGGTGCCGGCTTCGAGCGGCTGCGGTTCGGAGATCTGTGTGGGCATTCGGTCCTACGGATTCGGGCGACGCGCGTGCTGCGCGCCGCGGTGTTCGCTAGCGGGTGGTGCCTGGCACCTTCGGTAGTGCACCGCCGGCCGCCGCGTTGCGGTCGGGGCGGAAGTTCGAGAAGTCGGCGCCGGGCACGTCGCGCACGGCTTCGAGGGAGGTCTCGATGGCGTACGCCTCGGAGTCCTCGGGGCCGACGAGCGGCAGTCGGACGCGCGGGCTGCCGATGCGGCCGAGCCCGTGCAGGATGTACTTCGCGGCCACGGTACCGGGAACGTGCGTCATCACGGCGCGGACGAGCGGCTCGAGTCGCTTGTGCTCGGCCGTCGCGGTGGCCAGGTCGCCCCGGTTCACGGCGTCGACGATGGTGCGGTACGGCGCGCTCGTGATGTTCGCGGTCACGCCGATCAGGCCGGTGGCGCCGATCGACAGGTGCGGGAGCACGTTCGTGTCGTCGCCGGAGAAGTACATGAGGTCGGTGTTGTTCAGCACCCGCGAGACCTCGGCGAAGTCGCCCTTGGCGTCCTTCACGGCGAGGATGTTCGGGTGCTTGGACGCACGCAGGATCGTGTCGTACGTGATCGGGATGCCGGTGCGGCCCGGGATGTCGTACAGGATCACCGGCAGGTCGGTGGCGTCCGCGATCATCCGGAAGTGGGTGAGGACACCCGACTGCGTCGGCTTGTTGTAGTACGGCGTGACGATCATCACGCCGTCCGCGCCGGCCTTCTCGCTCTGCTTGTACAGGTGGATCGCGTGCGCGGTCTCGTTCGAGCCACCGCCCGTGATGATCTTCGCGCGGCCGGCGGCGACGGACTTGCCGACCTCGACCAGACGGAGCTTCTCCGGGTCGGTCAGCGTTGACGTCTCGCCGGTCGTGCCGGTGACGACGATGCCGTCGGCGCCGGCGGTGATGCAGTCGTCGATGTGCTGCTCGACGCCGGGCCAGTCGACCTCGCCGTCGGCCGTGAACGGGGTCACGAGGGCGACGAGGACCTGACCGAAGGGATTCTCACGCGGGGACACGGGCACCAGCGTACCGGGGATGCGCGCGAGGACCGCCGTCCGTGTGGACGGTGGACCGCCTGCGGCGCGGCCGGGAGGCCCGGATCACGTCCGTCCCGCCGGTCACGCCCGGCGCGTGCGGGCGCTCAGGCGCGGCGCTGCCACTCCAGGAACCGGTAGCGGGTGCCGCCGTTCCGGGACTCCTGCCAGGGGCCCTCGTCGGTGAGCATCCAGCCGGCAGCCTCGTCGAGCTCCGGCGCGACGGTGTCGCCGGGCACGTCGACGTCGATCAGGGTCTCGGAGACGCGGTCGGCCGCGTCGAGTGCGGCGGCGTAGACCTGACCGCCGCCGATGACCCAAACGGTCTCGTCGGCGCCCTCGGCACGCTCGAGTTCGGCCTGCATGTCGTGCACGACCTCGGCACCGTCGGCCGTCCACGTCGTGTCCCGGGTGAGCACGACGTTGCGCCGACCGGGCAGCGGCCGGAAGCGCTCGGGCAGGGACTCCCAGGTGCGCCGGCCCATCAGCACGGTCGCGTCGCCGGTGACCTGCTTGAAGTGCGCCAGGTCCTCGGGCACGTGCCAGGGCATGCCGCCGTCGGCACCGATGACGCCGGTGGTCGAGCGGGCCCAGACCATGCCGATCATCAGACGGCGACCGCGGCCTTGATCGCCGGGTGGTGCTCATAGCCGACGACGGTGAAGTCCTCGTACTCGTAGTCGTCGATCGAGTCGCGCGGAGCGAGTTCGAGCGTCGGCATCGGGTACGCCGTGCGGGACAGCTGCTCCTCGACCTGTTCGACGTGGTTGTCGTAGATGTGGCAGTCGCCGCCGGTCCAGACGAAGTCGCCGACCTCGAGCCCGGTCTGCGCCGCGATCATGTGGGTCAGCAGCGCGTACGAGGCGATGTTGAACGGGACGCCGAGGAACATGTCGGCGCTCCGCTGGTAGAGCTGGCACGAGAGCTTGCCGTCGTTCACGTAAAACTGGAAGAAGGCGTGGCACGGGGCGAGCGCCATGTCCGGCACGTCGGCGACGTTCCAGGCCGAGACGATGAGCCGGCGGCTGTCCGGGTTGGTCTTGATCTGGTCGATGACCTGGGCGATCTGATCGACGTGCTCGCCCGAGGGGGTCGGCCACGAGCGCCACTGCACGCCGTACACCGGGCCGAGGTCACCGTCGTCGTCCGCCCACTCGTTCCAGATCCGGACACCGTGCTCCTGCAGCCAGGTGGCGTTGCCCTCGCCACGCAGGAACCAGAGGAGCTCGTACGCGACCGACTTGAAGTGCACGCGCTTGGTGCTGACGAGGGGGAAGCCCTTCGACAGGTCGTAGCGGAGCTGTGCGCCGAACAGGCTCCGGGTGCCGGTGCCGGTGCGGTCACCCTTCGGCGAGCCCTCCGTCAGGACCCGGCGGAGCAGGTCTTCGTAGGGCGTCGGGACGGAGGCGTCGGGCTGTACGGTCTCGCTGTCGGTCACACACAGAAGCCTACGTCGGTGTGAGTAGCGTTGCGGGCATGCCCGACACGACGGAACAACCGCTCTCGATCCTGGTGGCCGGCTCGTCCGGGTTCATCGGGACGCCCCTCGTCCGCGCCCTGCGCGAGGCGGGGCACCACGTCACCACGCTCGTCCGCCGCGAAGCGCGCACCGCGACCGAGTTCCGCTGGGCACCGGGGCGGCGTCCGCTCGACCCGGCGATCCTCGACGGCGCCGACGTGGTGATCAACCTGGCCGGCGCGAACATCGGCAAGCTGCCGTGGACGGACGCGTACCGCACGGAGATCCGCAGCTCGCGCATCGACGCCACCGACACCCTGGTCGAGGCGATGCGGCACGCCGCCACTCCC
The DNA here is from genome assembly GCF_003234665.1 of Curtobacterium sp. MCLR17_059. Taxonomy (NCBI): domain Bacteria; kingdom Bacillati; phylum Actinomycetota; class Actinomycetes; order Micrococcales; family Microbacteriaceae; genus Curtobacterium; species Curtobacterium sp. MCLR17_059. Next base: position 134,918 of record NZ_QKSU01000010.1, read on the forward strand.
CCGGCGCTGTTCCTCTCGGGCTCGGCCTCGGGCGTGTACGGCGACCGCCCGGCCGACGTGCTGCAGGACGACGCCGCCCCCGGCACGGGGTTCCTCGCCGACGTCTGCACCGCGTGGGAAGCCGCCGCGAACGCCGCTCCCGCCGGGGTCCGGGTCGTCACGCTCCGCACCGGCATCGTCATCGGCAAGGGCGGCGGTGCGCTCGCGCCGCTCGTCCCGCTGACGAAGCTCGGCGTCGGCAGCCGGCTCGGCACCGGTGGCCAGCACTGGCCCTGGATCGCACTCGAGGACGAGGTCGGCGCGATCGTGCACCTGGCGACCGCGGCACCGGACGTGTCCGGTCCGGTGAACCTGGCGGGCCCCGAGCCCGTCGTGGCCGACCGCATCACGAAGCACGTCGCCGAGGTCCTGCACCGCCCGTACCTCTTCCGGATCCCCGAGTTCGCCCTGCGCCTGGCGCTGCGGGACGCCGCCGACGACATGCTCCTGTCGAGCCAGCGGATGGTGCCCACGAAGCTGCTCGAGTCCGGCTACACGTTCCGGTACACGCAGGCGGCGGACGCGATCGACGCCGTCTTCTGATCCGCCTCCGGCCCCGGGGTCAGCGGTCGGCGGCGCGCGCCAGGGCGGTGCGCATCGCCGAACGCGCGCGCTTGCGGTCACCGGCGGCGTCGTAGACCACACCGAGCCGGTACCAGGCACGCCAGTCGGCCGGGTCCCGCTCGACCGCGTCGCGGTACCGCGGGAACAGCTCGTCGGCGGCGTCGCGGATCGGCCGGCCCGACGGCCGCACCGGGACGACGTCGTCCGGGGTGCCGCCCTCGGCTTCGAGCCGCGCGCCGAGCCGGGTGATGCGGATGCCGAAGCGGAACTCCAGCACGAGCAGGAGCGCCCCGATCGCGGCGACGACGAACAGCGCGACGCCGATGCCGATGCCGATCGGGATCCCGGTCGCGATGAAGGCGACGGCGCGCTGCCCGACGAGCACGATGTACAGGGCGAGCAGCACCGCCATCAGCGCTGCACCCCAGAACGGCGAGCGGATCGTGCGTCCGGCCCGCTCCATCCGACCCACGGCGGTCAGCCGATGCCGAGGACGCTGCCGAGGCCCACGGTGAGGCCGCGCGCCGACACCACGTTCGCCAGCGCCGCACGGATGCCCGCGACGTAGGCGACGTCGTCGTTGGTGTCGTGCCGGATCGTCAGCGTCTCGCCGGGTCCGCTCAGCACGACGTCCTGCACGGCCTTCACCCCGGGGAGCCGGAGCGAGTGGATGGGCACGCTGGCGACCTGCTGGCCGCGGGCGCGCTGGTCGACGTGCGGGGCGTCCACGGGACCGACCTCGCGCCGGGCGTCGGCCATCAGCTCGGCGGTGCGCACCGCGGTGCCCGAGGGCGAGTCGATCTTGCCGGCGTGGTGGGTCTCGACGATCTCGGCGGCGGGGAACCACGGTGCCGCGATCGTCGCCAGGTGGGTGCCGAGCACGGAGCCGATGGAGAAGTTCGGGACCACGAGCACCCCCTGGTCCGGGCGTTCCCGCAGCCCGGTGCGGAGCTTCGCGAGCCGGTCGAGCGACCAGCCGGAGGTGCCGACGAGCACGTTCGCGCTGCTCGACAGCGCGTTCTCCACGATCGCCGGGCTGAGCGACGGCACCGTCACGTCGACCACCAGGGCCGCGCCGCCGAAGACCGACGGCGGCGCCTCGTGCGCGCCGTCCTTCGACGACAGGCGGGCGACGAGCTCGAACTCCGGGAGTTCCTCGACGACGGACGCCACGAGGCCCCCGAGACGACCGGTGGCGCCGACGACGGCGACGGGAGTGACCATGCGGTCCATCCTAGGATCGACGCATGTCAGTCGAGGTCAGGACCGTGCCGGCCGATCTGCCCGAGGTCGACGTGCTGCTCGACGCGTACCTGGACGAGCGCGAGGCGACGTTCCCGAGCGCGCAGGGCACGTACTCGCGGAAGCGCACCCCCGCCGCCGAGTTCACGCCGCCGAACGGGGTGTTCGCGGTGGCGTACGACGACGACGTCGCGGTCGGCTGCGGCGGCCTCCGTCGGATCCCGGACGGGGTCGACGCGACCGGTGCCGTCGACGTCCGGTTCGAGGTCAAGCACGTCTTCGTGGCGCCGGCCGGGCGCGGCGCGGGCGTGGCGACGGCCGTGATGGACCTGCTCGAGCGGGCCGCGGCCGACCTCGGTGCGACGAGCATCGTCCTCGACACGAACGACTCGCTCGTGGCAGCCGGTGCGATGTACCGCGGCCGCGGGTACCAGCGGGTCGAGCCGTTCAACGACAACCCGAACGCGACCGCCTGGTACCGCAAGCCGATCGCCTGAGCCGCCACGGGCCTCCCGGCCGCGCCACCGCGGACCGGACGGGCAGCCGCTAGACGGGCTGATCGACGGGCAGACCCGTGCGCAGCTCCACCGGCAGGTGGGCCAGGTCGTTCAGCGTGACGACCTCGGCGGGCTTCGCCGAACGGATCCGGATGATCGTGAGCGCGGTGTGGGCGACGTTCGTGCCCATCCAGCGCCACTCGGGGGCTTGGAACGCCTCGCGCACGAACCAGCCGATCACGGCGTTGTGGGTGATCAGCAGGTCGTGCCGGTCCTCGCGCGCCGGGGTGAACCACTCCGACACGGCGTCGCCCATCTGGGCCTGCCCGGCGACGATCTCCTCTTCGGTGATGCCGCCGTACCAGCCCTGGTAGGCGTGCGGCATGTCCGGGGTCGGGCCCGAGGGTATGCAGTCGAACAGCAGTGTCGAGGGCTCGGGCTGGATCGACGGCAGGCGCTGCGACAGGAACGCGGCGGTCTCGCTCGGGGCCTCGAGCGGCGAGTGGTACACGCCGTCGAAGGGCACGCCACCGAGACGGTCCGCGATCAGGGTCGCCTGGCGCTTGCCGCGTTCGGAGAGCTTGCCGTCCCGCAGGCCGTGTTCGGCGTCCTGGTGTTCGCCGTGCCGGACGAGGTACAGGTAGTGCGACATGTCCGTGCTCAGCTGCCGATCCCGATGGCCGCGGCGAGTTCGTCCTGCTGCACGGCACCGACGACCGAGGTGATCGTCGGCCGGGTGAGCAGGTCGCGCGCGAGTTCGAGCACGCCGGCGGTCGTGACGCCGTCGACACGCTCGAGCGCCGTCGACAGGTCGGTGTACTCGCCGGTGCCGAGCTCGGAACGGCCGAGCCGGGTCATGCGGGCGTCGGAGTCCTCAAGCGAGAGCGTCAGCGCGCCCTCGATCTGGCCCTTGGCACGTCGGAGCTCGTCGTCGGTGATGCCGTGGTCGACCATCCGGCGGAACTCGGCGTCGACGATGTCGATGACACCGGCGACGTTGTCCGGCGCGCAGCCGGCGTAGACACCGAAGGCACCGTTGTCCAGGTACGCGGGGGCGAATGACGACACCGCGTAGGCCAGACCGCGGCGCTCACGGACCTCTTGGAACAGACGCGAGCTCATGCCCCCACCGAGCACGGCGTTCAGGACGCTGAGCGAGGGACGGCGGTCGTCACGCAGGTCGAGGCCCTGCGAGCCGCGGAGCATGCTGACCTGCTCGGTCGGGCGGTGCACCACGGTCAGCTTCGCCTCGACCGGGTCGGCCACGGTCTCGGGGGTGCGGCGCGGCAGCGGGTCGGCGTCGGGGGCGTCGTGGAAGACGCCGGCGACGAGCTCGCAGAACCGGTCGTGGTCGACGGCGCCGGCGGCGGTGACGACGATGCCGTTCGGCGCGTAGTGCTCGCGGTAGTGGGCCAGTACCTCGTCCCGCTGGACCGCACGGATGCTGTCCGGGGTCCCGCCGATCGGACGACCGAGGGGGTGTCCGCCGAAGGCCGCGGCGAAGAACGCTTCGCCCGCGACGTCGGCCGGGTCGTCGGCGGCCATCGCGAGCTCTTCGAGGATGACCCCGCGCTCGACGGCGAAGGCGTCCGGTTCGAGCACCGAACCGGTGACCATGTCACCGATGACGTTCACGGCCATCGGGACGTCGGTGTCCCGGACCCGTGCGTAGTAGCAGGTGTACTCCTTGGCGGTCGCAGCGTTGTGCTCGCCGCCGACCGAGTCGAACGCGATGGCGATGTCGAGCGCCGACCGGGTCTCGGTGCCCTTGAAGAGCAGGTGTTCGAGGAAGTGCGTCGACCCGAACTGCCCGTCACGCTCGTCCCGCGAACCGACGCCGACCCAGAACCCGATGCTCGTCGACGCGGCACCCGGCACCGCCTCGGTCAGCACACGGACGCCCGAGGGCAGCACGGTGCGACGGACGAAGGCCCCGCCGGACGTCAGGAACGACGTGTCCGGGGCCCCGAGCGGCAGTGGCACTGGCTGGTTCATCGCAGACGAGCCTAGTGATCCGTCGATGCCTCCCGCCCAGTTTCCCGGTCTCGGTCGCGTGCCACTCGAAGTGGGGTACAGAAAATGTGGACAGACCGACTCGTCTGTCTGTCCTCCTTGTGCTACTGTTGGTCACGCCGGATCGAAAGCCCCCCTAAGTTCCGATCCGGCGGCTCGGGACATCAGTCCTGCGCGACCACCGAGTCCCCCCACTCCGGTCGCGGAGCCGATGAGTCCGAGGAGTACACGCTGTGACGGTCGATTCCCCCCAACCGGCCGTCCAGCGTCTCCCCGGCCCGAGCACGAACCTCGCGTCGCCGGACGGGTCGAGCGTCCCCCCGACTCCCCGCTCCGGCGGCGCGAAGGTCCGTGTCCTCGAGACCGCCACGCGGCTCTTCTACGAAGAGGGCATCCACAGCGTCGGCGTCGACCGTCTCATCTCCGAGGCGAGCGTCACGAAGGCGACGTTCTACAAGCACTACGGGTCGAAGGACAACCTGATCCTGGCCTACATCCGCACCCAGCACGAGCGCGTGCAGGAGCGGATGGAGCAGCTCATCACCGACGCCGGCTCCCCCGAGCGGGCCGTCCGTGCGTGGGTCGCCGCACTGGCCGACGACGTCAACGACCCGGCGTTCCGCGGCTGTGCGTTCCTGCACGCCGCCGCCGAGTACCACGACCCGCGCGACCCGGTCCGCCAGGTGGTCGCCGTGCACCGCGACTGGTACACCGAACGGCTGGCGACCCTGCTGCAGGAGGCCGGACACCCCCTGCCCGGCGACGGCGCCGACGAGCTCATGCTCGCGCGCGACGGTGCGATGGCCGGCGCGTACGCCGGTGACGCGATCGCCGCCACCGCCGCGCTCAACCGCGTGGTCGACCGGGTGCTCGCGGGCTGACGCCCGGCTCGTCGCCAGCGCTGTCGCCGTCGGCTGTCGGCTGTCGCTTTCGCGAAAGCGACAGATAGCCCCGAACAGCTTGCGGCATCCTGTCGCCTTCGCGGCACCGACGCGCCCGCGCGACGCACATGTGTCGCTTTCGCGGGGCGGTCGAGGCGACCGCGGCCGGACGGGAGGCCCGTGGCGGGCCCGCACCGCGCCTCCAGGCCGTCACGTGCGAACTCCCACAGCCCCGCGCGCGCACCGAGCGCAGCCCGAGCCGGCGGGTGTTGGCTGGGGGCATGGCCAACGACCCCAACTGGAACCTGCCCGACGTCCCGTCCTTCACCCTGACGAGCCCCGACTTCACCGACGGAGGCGAGCTGCCCACCTCGGCACGCGGCTCCGACGTCGGAGGCGAGGACCGCTCCCCCGCACTCGAGTGGACGGACGCGCCCGAGGGCACGAAGAGCTTCGTCCTGACCGTCTACGACCCCGATGCCCCGACCGGCTCCGGCTTCTGGCACTGGAGCCTGACCGACATCCCGGGCTCGGCGACCTCGCTCCCCGCAGGTGCCGGTACCGACGACACCCTGCTGCCCGCCGAGGCACTCCGCCGCCGAAACGAGTTCGGCACGGACACGTTCCTCGGGGCCGCTCCGCCCGCGGGCCACGGTGTGCACCGCTACTTCTTCACGCTGAGCGCCCTCGACGTCCCCGTGCTCGAGGTCCCCGCCGACGCGACCCCCGCGGTCGTGGGCTTCATGCTCCGTGGACACCTGCTCGGGCGCGCGCAGCTCATGGGCACGCAGGAGACCCCCGCGGCCTGACCGGCACGTGGCACGGCGCGGCGATCCTTCGCGCACAGCGACCGTTCACGCGGCGCCGTGCCCGTGAGGTGTCGCTGACCGCGAAAGCACGCGCGGCCAACGCACGCGTGGCACCTGCCCCGCAACGGCGAACGGCCGCCGCCCCGGAAGGGACGGCGGCCGTTCGTGCGTCAGGACGCGGGGAGGATCAGCCCTCGGCCGGGTCCTCGGCGTGGGCGCGGACCGTCTCGGCCGAGGTGGAGTCACCCTCGGTCTCGTCGGCCACGACCGGCGCGAGCGACAGCTTGCCGCGGTCGTCCACCTTGGTGACCTCGACCAGGACCTTCTGGCCGACGCCGAGCACGTCTTCGACGTTCTCCACACGCTTGCCACCGGCGAGCTTGCGCACCTCGGAGACGTGGAGCAGACCGTCACGGCCCGGGAGCAGCGACACGAAGGCGCCGAAGGTGGCGATCTTCACGACGGTGCCGAGGAACTGGTCCCCGATCTCCGGGTTGGTCGGGTTCGCGATCGCGTTGACCTGGGCACGAGCGGCCTCGGCCGACGGACCGTCGACGGCGCCGATGTAGACGGTGCCGTTGTCCTCGATCGAGATGTCGGCACCAGTGGTGTCCTGGATGCCGTTGATCGTCTTGCCCTTCGGGCCGATCAGCTCGCCGATCTTGTCGACGGGGATCTGCACCGAGATGACGCGAGGAGCGGTGTCCGCCATCTCGTCGGGGGCGTCGATGGCCTCGTTCAGCACACCGAGGATGGCCGAGCGGGCCTCCTTGGCCTGCTTGAGCGCCGCGTCCAGCACCGTCGACGGGATGCCGTCGAGCTTGGTGTCGAGCTGGATCGCGGTGACGAACTCCGAGGTACCGGCGACCTTGAAGTCCATGTCGCCGAGCGCGTCTTCCGCACCGAGGATGTCGGTCAGTGCCGCGTAGCGGGTCTGGCCGTCGACGGTGTCGGAGACCAGGCCCATCGCGATGCCGGCGACCGGGGCCTTGAGGGGCACACCGGCGTTGAGCAGCGACAGGGTCGAGGCGCAGACGGAACCCATCGAGGTCGAGCCGTTGGAGCTGAGCGCCTCGGAGACCTGACGGATGGCGTACGGGAACTCGTCACGCGACGGCAGCACCGGCACGAGGGCGCGCTCGGCGAGGAAGCCGTGCCCGATCTCGCGACGCTTCGGCGAACCCACGCGGCCGGTCTCACCGGTCGAGTAGGGCGGGAAGTTGTAGTGGTGCAGGTAGCGCTTCTTCGTGACGGGCGACAGCGAGTCGATCTGCTGCTCCATCTTGAGCATGTTCAGCGTGGTGACGCCGAGGATCTGCGTCTCGCCACGCTGGAAGATCGCCGAACCGTGGACGCGCGGGATCACGGCGACCTCGGCGTCGAGCGGACGGATGTCGGCGAGGCCGCGGCCGTCCATGCGGATCTGCTCGGTCAGGATGCGGCCGCGGACGACCTTCTTCGTGACCGACTTGTACGCGGCGCCGACCTGCGAGTTGGCAACCTCGGGCAGCGAGCCCGCGGTGACCTGCTCGGCGATGGCGGCCTTGACGCGCGACTTGAGCGCGTCGTCGGCGTCCTGACGCTCGGTCTTGGCGGCGATCTTGTAGACGTCACCGAGCTCGGAGAGCGCGAGGGCCTCGACGGCCGAGTAGACCTCGGGCGCGTACGGCGGGAAGACCGGGAAGTCCTGGATCTCCTTGGCCGACTGCGCGGCGAGCTTGGCCTGCGCGTCGACGAGGGACTTGAGGAACGGCTTGGCCGCCTCGAGACCCTGGGCGACGATGGCCTCGTCGGGCTTCGTGGCGCCGCCCTGGATGAGGTCCCAGGCGTGCTCGGTGGCTTCCGCCTCGACCATCATGATCGCGACGTCCTCGTTGCCGGCCTCGTCCGTGACGACACGACCGGCGACGGTCAGGTCGAACACGGCGTCGGCGAGCTGCGAAGCCTTCGGGAACGCGACCCACTGGTCGCCGATGAGCGCGAGGCGCACACCGGCGATCGGGCCGGAGAACGGCAGACCGGAGATCTGCGTCGACGCGGACGCGGCGTTGATCGCCAGCGCGTCGTAGAACTCGTCCGGAGCGATGCTCAGGACGGTGATGACGATCTGCACCTCGTTGCGGAGGCCGTCGACGAACGACGGACGCAGCGGCCGGTCGATCAGACGGCAGACGAGGATGGCCTCGGTCGACGGACGGCCTTCGCGACGGAAGAACGAACCGGGGATCTTGCCGGCGGCGTAGGAACGCTCCTCGACGTCGACGGTCAGCGGGAAGAAGTCGAAGCCCTCACGCGGGTGCTTGCCGGCGCTGGTGGCCGAGAGGAGCATCGTTTCCTCGTCCAGGTACGCGGCGACCGCGCCCTGGGCCTGCTGTGCGAGCCGACCGGTCTCGAACCGGACGGTGCGCTTGCCGTACTTGCCGTTGTCGATGACGGCTTCGGCGAACTTGATCTCGGGACCCTCCAAAAGGGCGCCTCCTTGATGTGTTTCCGGCAGGCCATGGCGACGGCACTCGATGGTGCGTGCGCGCCGATCGTTCCGGACGCATGTCTGGCCAGCAGTAGAAGCACTCGGGAAACCGTTCCGGCCCGCGAGCCACCACCGATGACCAGCTCCGTGCCCGGCCTGCGCAGTGTTGTGTGTGACGTCCGGGGAATGAGTCCTCGGACACGATGGACTTTACCAGTCCTCAGGCTGTCGGCGGCGCGGCTCGCTGGACTCCTGGTGAACATCGGTAGCCTGCCGACATGCGCCTCACCCCCTCGCGGGGCGTGCTCGTCGCGGCCGCCGTGGTCGTCGGCGCGCTCGTCGCCCCGGCCCTGACCGCTGCCCCCGCGAACGCCACCGAGTACCCCACCTGGCAGGACGTCCAGCGCGCCAAGGGCAACGAGACCGCCAAGCGCGCCGAGGTGCAGAAGGTGCAGGCGGCGCTGCAGTCGGCGCAGGACGAAGCCGCCGCGAAGTCGCAGGCCGCCCTGGTGGCCTCGTCGAAGGCGGACGTGGCCGAGTCGGAGTTGGCGTCGGCCACCCAGGCCGCCACGAGCCTCCAGGCCCAGGCGCAGCACGCGAGCGAGACGGCGGACCGGGCCCAGCAGCGGGCCGGTCAACTGGCCGCGAACCTGTACCGCGACGGCAGCACGAACCAGATGACCACCCGCATCGCGACCGCGAAGAACCCGGACCAGCTGCTCTACCAGCTCGGCGCGCTCGACCAGCTGTCGGAGACCTGGGCCGGCGTCATGGACGACGCGTCCGTCGCGGCCGGCACGGCGTCGTCGCTGCACGAGCAGGCCGAGCGGGCCGAGACGGAGCGCGCGACGCGCGCCCAGGCGGCCGAGGAACGATCGGCCGCAGCGAAGTCGGCGGAACAGGCGGCGGACGCCGCCGTCGAGTCGACGGAGCAGCACAGCGACGAGCTGTACGCGCAGCTCGCGTCGCTCAAGGACAGCACCGCGAAGCAGGAGGCCGGGTACGAGCTCGGCCAGCGGGTCGCCGCGCAGAAGGCGGAGCAGCAGCGCAAGCGGGCCGCAGCGGCTGCGGCCGAGGCGGCGGCGAACGCAGCCGCGGCGAACGCCGGCAGCAGCGCTTCCAGCGGCGGCGCGACCAGCGGCGGCACCGGTTCGTCCTACCCGAGCACCGGAGGCGTCGCCGTGGACCCCGCGGCCGCGCAGGCCTACGCACGGAGCGCACTCGGATCGTACGGGTGGGGCTCCGACCAGTTCTCGTGCCTGGTGTCGCTCTGGACGCAGGAGTCCGGGTGGCGGGCGAACGCCCTCAACTCCTCGAGCGGTGCCTACGGCATCCCGCAGTCGCTGCCGGCCGAGAAGATGGCGGTCGCCGGAGCCGACTGGCGCACCAACGCGAACACGCAGATCGACTGGGGGCTCGCGTACATCAAGAGCGCCTACGGATCACCCTGCGGGGCGTGGGGCCACGAGATGAGCGTCAACCCGCACTGGTACTGAGCGCTGGGCCGGCCGGGCGCCGGTCGCCGGCTGCTCACCGCTCCACCAGTCGGAGCGCCTGCAGGGGGCACATCGCGACGGCGTCGGCCGCAGCGGCCCGCTCGTGCGGACGGACCGGGACGTCGCGGGTGCCGGTGTCGGGGGTGCCGGGGTCGGGGGTGCCGGGGTCGCCCGGATCGCCGGGGTCGCCTCCGGCCCGGGCGCCGGGGGTGCCGGCCCGGGCGATCGGGTAGCCCCACTCGTCGCGCTCGAGCCGCTCGGCGAACAGTTCCGTGCACAACCCCCGGCCCCGGCAGCGCGTCCAGTCGACGTGCAGCGAGACGACACCCGCGCCCGCGCCGACGCCCCCGCTCACCGCGCACCCCCGCGTCGCAGCAGGCACCGGCCACCGAGGTGCGCCTGCACGTCGTCGTGGAACACGTCGAGCGCGCTCCGCACCATCCGTGCCACACCGTCCGGGTGGTGACACGCCCCACGCCCGTCCACCAGCGCGGCGACCCGACGCACCTCTCCCGCCAGGTCCCCCGCTGCTCGCCCGGAGGCCAGGTCCCCGACGACGTCGGCGATCCGCGGCAGTCCGTTCACGCAGGGTCCGCACCGTCCGGCGGACGCTCCGGCGAGCGCCGCCGCCAGCCGTGCCGTCACCGCGATCGGGCAGGTCCGGTCGTCGAGCACGGCGAGCACCCCGGCCCCGGGCGCGGCACCCCACCGAGCCAGTCCCTCGGGGTCGAACGACGCGTCGAGGGCCGCGGCCGGCAGCCATGTCCCGCCCCATCCGCCGACCAGCACGGCGCGCGTGTGCGCCGGATCGGTCACCGGCAGCCGGGAGGCCCGCAGCAGTTCCCCGAGCGGCGCACCCCCGGCGGTCTCCAGCACCACCGCGGTGGTCGGGTCCGTCACGTCGCTCACCGTGACGAGCCGGGTGCCGGGGGCACTCGGGCTGCCGACGCCCCGGGCCCACGCCGCCCCGAAGCGCACGACGAGTGCTGCCTGGGCGAGGGTCTCGACGTTCGACACCAGGGTCGGTCGCCCGCTCGGGCCTCGTTCGGCGAGCCGCACCACGCGGTCCTCGGGCACACCCTGGCCACCGGCGACGGCCGAGGCGAGGGCGCTGGCCTCCCCGGAGACGAAGGAGGCGTGGGGCAGGACCCGCAGGCTGATCGGCACGGGGTCGCCGCCGCGGTCGGTGCGTTCCGCCAGTGCCCGGCGGACCGGACCGGCGAGTTGGTCGCTCGTGGCGAGCACTGCCTCGGACGCACCGACCGCGGCGGCCGCGACGACGATGCCGTCGAGCACCAGGTGCGGTGCGCGCTCGAGCAGGACGGCGTCCTTGCGGCTGGCGGGTTCCCCCTCGGCGGCGTTCGCGACCACGAGGGGCGCACCCCGTCCCCGACGGCGGCCGCGGACGGTCACGGCGGCGAGCTTCCGGGCGAGCGGGAACCCGGCTCCGCCGCGGCCGTCGACGCCGGCGCGGCCGAGTTCGTCGACCAGCCACGGGCCGAGCTGCGGGAGCGGGCCGAAGGTGTCCTCGTGGTCGATGCGCGTCGGACCGGGTGCGGCCAGGAGCCGTCGGGTGCCGGTGGGCGGGACGACGGTGCGGGGGTGGGTCAGGGTCATCGGACGACCTCCAGCTTCGCGGAACGGAACTCGGTGACACGGGCGGTGCAGCGCCAGACGACGGCGACGACGACCGCCGCGGTGCAGACGCCGGCGAGTACGAGGAACCACACGGAGGTGCCGTCGGTCCCCGTGCCGACCGCGTGGGCCAGGGCGATCGGCCACATGGCGTAGGCCGCCCAGTGCACGGCGCGGAAGACCCGCGGGCCGATCGCGCGGCGGAGCAGTGCGGTGACGACGAGCACGACGAGCAGGTCGACGGCCAGGGTGCCGAGCCCCAGCCAGAACCACCGGTCGGCGCCGACGAACGGCACGACCGTGTCGAGGAGGCGCAGCTCGGCCTCGGTGTCGAGCAGCAACGAACCCACGTGCACCGCAACGAACACGGTGGCGGCGAGGGCGACGTCCCGGTGCACGAGCTGCACGGCGAACCGGGGCAGTCCGGGCAGCGGTCGTCCGCCCCTGGTGACGATGCCGAGGAGCACCGTGAGGGTGAGGAGCAGGACGGCGGTGACCCCGGTCCCCCGGCCGATCACCCAGAGCGCGGTGTCCATCAGGCGACCGCCGATCGGTCGTCGTCGGCGCGCTGGCCGTCGGCGCCTCGGTCGTCGGGCCAGCCGCCGAGCCGCACGACCGTGCCGTCGGCGGCGACGAGGCGGGCGGCGCGTCCGCTCTGCCGGAGCCACTCGGCGGCGGTGCGACCGCGCACCACGGCGGCCGTCGTCATCGTGTTGGCCGTGGTGCACGACGGGGCGACGACGGTCACCGTGCGCCAGACCGGCTCGGCGGGCAGACCCCACCGGGGGTCGAGGATGTGGTGCCGGGCGGTGCCGTCCTGCTCCCAGCGGCGCTTCTGCGTGCTCGAGGTCGCCACGGACCACCCCGAGGCGATCCGGACGTGGTCGACCGGGTCACCCTCGAGGTCCTCCACCCGCACCTGCCAGCCGCCGGACGGATCCGGGCCGGCGGTCGCGACGTCACCGCCGAGGGACACCAGCGCCCCGATGCCGAGCCGTGCGGTGATGCTCGCCGCGGCCATGTCGGCGGCAGCGGCCTTCGCCGTGGCACCGAGGTCGAGGGTGACGCCCTCGGGGATGCGCAGGAACGTGCCCGACAGCAGGATGCGCTGCCACGCCGGACGGTCGTCGAGTGCACGCGACAGGGCCTCGGGCGACGGGACCGGCCGGGCGTCGGCGAAGGCGGCGTCGTACCCGAGGGACACCATCCGGCACCCGAGGGTGGGGTCGACGTCACCGTCGGAGAGCCGGGCTGCGTCGAGGGCCTGGTGCACCAGTGCGGCGAGGAGCGGCGACACCTCGGTGCCACGCACGAGGTCGTCGGCGCGTGCGGTGAGTTCGGAGTCGTCGCGGAAGCGGCTGCACGCGGCGTCGACGGCGGAGGTGACCTGCCGGACGCAGGACTCCGCGGCAGCGAGGTGCCGACGGTCCCGGTGGTCGAGGACGACCCGGGCGGTCGTGGTCCAGAGGTCCCAGTCGGTGGCGGCGTGCACGGTCACGACCCCGTCGTCGTGGTGTCGGAGGTCCCGCCGGTGGTGCCCTGCGACACCCCGGTGTCCGAGTCGCTGGTCCCGGAGTCGCTCGTGGCGGAGTCGGTCGGCTGGGTCGACGAGTCGGTGCTCGTGTCGGCACTGCTGCTGGACTCGCTGCTGCTGGAGCTGCTCGTGCTCGTGCTCGTGTCACTGCTCGTGCTCGTGCTCGTGCTCGCCTGCTCGTGCCCGAGCCAGAGCCCCGCACCGGTGACCATCGCCACCACGAGCCCGCCCACGCTGACGAGCGCACTCGTGATCCGTGCGGATCGCCTGCCGCTGCCTCTGGTGTCCATCGGTGCTCCTCGTCGTCATGACGAGGTTCCCGAGGGCACCGATGAGCCAGCCGCGCACCCGCCGCGCACCGCCCGTACGAACCCTGTGGTCCGTCTAAGAGCACGCGCTCCCGTCGACGGCGGCGGGACGCGGGTCAGTGGCCGAGGCCGCCGAGCAGGCTCGCGAAGTCCGGGGTCGCGGGGAGCGCATCGGCTTCCTGCGGGGCCCGCCTGGAGGCCCGGATCGCCCAGGTCAGGTCGGCTCCGGCCCGGCGGATGCGACCGTCCAGGGCGGCCGCGTCACCGTCGGTCCCCCAGTCGTCGGTCGCGGCAAAGACCCCGGTGGGCACGATCGCCGCGCGCAGGTACGCGAAGACGGGCCGCAGGGCGTGGTCGATCGCGAGGGAGTGCCGCGAGGTCCCGCCGGTGGCCCCGAGCAGCACGGGCATGTCGGCCATCGAGTCCTTGTCGAGCACGTCCAGGAACGACTTCGCCAGTCCGCTGACGCCCGCGGTGAAGATCGGCGTGACGAACACGACGGCGTCGGCCTCGACCACGGCGGCCATCGCTGCCGAGAGTGCCGGGGCCGCGAAGCCTGTGAGCATCGCGTCGGTGATCTCGTGCGCGAGCGGCCGGAGTTCGACGTGCACGACGTGTGCCGGGGTGCCCTCGGCGACGAGCGACGCGGCGGCGGCCTCGCCGAGACGGTCGGCGAGCAGGCGGGTGGAGCTGGGCTCGGAGAGTCCGGCGGAGACGACGGCGATGGTGGTCATGATGCTTCCCGACTTTCGATGCGTTTGCATGAACATAGCATCCAACCAGGTCCCCCTCGCAACCATTCCCGCCATCGAACAGCGTGCCGATCGGTCACGACTCCCCGCGCGCTGACTGCGGAGCGGTCACGAAGTGTCGACTGGGACCGTGGTGGCCGACGAGTCGTGACCGCGGGACGAGCGCGGGCGACGTGTCGTGACCGACCTCGCGACCGACCGAGGACGGAGTGCGGACTGAGCGGGGCCCCCGCCGAGCGTCGGACGCCCCGCGGAACGAAGAACGCCCCGGTCCTCACGAAGAGGACCGGGGCGTTCGGTCAAGCGTGTGTCGGTCGACTAGCGACGCAGGCCGAGGCGCTCGATGAGCGTGCGGTAGCGGGCGATGTCGACGTCGGAGAGGTAGCCGAGGAGACGGCGACGCTGACCGACCATGAGGAGCAGGCCACGACGCGAGTGGTGGTCGTGCTTGTGCTCCTTGAGGTGCTCGTTCAGGTCGTTGATACGACGCGTCAGAACGGCGACCTGGACCTCGGGGGATCCGGTGTCGCCCGGGTGGGTCGCGTACTCTTCGATGATCTCCTGCTTGACCTGTGCGTCAAGTGCCATGGTGATCCCCTTCCTGTCCGTTGCGCGGTGCCCGTGCCTGATGCACGAGCGCTCTTTGTCCGCGGCCGTTCGACGGCAACCGCACAAGACTACCAGAGTCCTAGGCGGTCCTGGGGTGCAGACGGCGTCGGCGGCGACGCTCCGGCAGCAGGCTGCGGACGAGTCCGACCAGCGTCGCGCCGAGCAGTCCGCCGAGGCCGTTCGACAGCACGTCGCGCGGGTCCGCGACGCGGTACGGCAGGTACGTGGCCTGCGCGAACTCGATGCCCGTGGACAGCGCGACCGCGAGGAGCGCGCCGAGGATCCACCAGCGCCGGGGCAACCACAGCGCCGCGAGCATCCCCACGGGCACGAACATCGCGATGTTGGCGAGGAACTCGGTGCGCTCGTACGTGAACCAGGCACCGTGCGGCAGCTGCTGCACCCAGGCGATCGCGTGCAGTACGAGGGAGTTCTGGGCCGACGTGAAGACCTGCGGGGTCAGCGTCATCCGCCAGATCACCCAGGCGTAGCCCGCGGTCAGGGCGAGGAGGAGGAGTCGACGGAACATCCGCACAGTGTGCTGCACGGTCCTGCGCGGTCGCTGGAGCGCTCCTGTCAGCCGTCGGTGCGACACCTGGGCGATCGCGGATCGGCGCTGGTCAGGACTCCCCCGCACCTGTCAGCATGGGTCCGGGCGCGATCGGTGCCCGCACCACCGACACCGCACGGTCAGATCAGGAGCACCGCAGCATGCCGGAGCACGAGGCACCCAGCACCCCACGCCGCAACCGCACCGGCGGCCTGCGGCAGTGGGGGTGGATCGCCGCTGCGGCCGTCGTCGTCGCCGCGGTCGTCACGACCCTCGTGGTCGTCGGCCCGTGGAACGGCGGCCAGCCGGACGGCGACCGTACCCCGAGCGGGCGCAGCGTCGCCGAGCGGAAGTCCGCGGCCGAGGCGTTCCCGGGCGGGCTCGCGCGCCAGCCGACCGCCGTGAACCAGGCCGGCCTCCGCGAGCGCCAGGCCCGGGCCGAGGGCGACGCCGAGACCGCCGAGCAGATCGCGGTGATCGCCGACCAGCCGATCGCGACGTGGCTGACGAACACCTCGCGGGCCGAGACCCGCTCGACGATCCGGTCGGTGGTCAGCACGGCGGAGCAACGCGGTGGCACCCCCGTGTTCGTCCTCTACAACATCCCGGACCGTGACTGCGGCAGCTACTCGAAGGGCGGCACCGAGGACGACGCCTACCTGCCGTGGGTCCGGTCCGCCGTCCGGGCGATGGCCGGTTCGCACGCCGTCGTGCTCGTCGAGCCCGACTCGATCGCCCAGATCCAGAACTGCGAGCGGCTGCGCGACGAACGCCTGCCCCTGCTGCGCAAGGCCGTCGACGCGCTGACCGGCCACGGCCTCACCGTGTACCTGGACGGCGGCAACGAGAACCGCGTGCCGACCGCCACCATGGCGGACTGGCTGCGGCAGGCCGGTGTCGACGAGGTGCAGGGATTCTTCACGAACGTGTCGAACTTCTACCGCGTCGACCAGGAGCGCGCGTACGCCGACGAGCTCGCCGACGCGATCGGCGGCGACCCGCACTTCGTCATCGACGTCTCCCGCAACGGGCAGGGGTGGCGGGGCACCTGGTGCAACCCCGAGGGCGCCGGCCTCGGCCAGGAGCCGCACGTCACCGGCGGCAGCACCCGGCTCGACGCCCTGCTCTGGGTGAAGACGCCGGGGCTCAGCGACGGCACCTGCAACGGCGGCCCCGCGGCCGGCCAGTGGTGGGAGTCGTACGCGCTGGCCCTCGTCGAGCACCGCAAGCGCGACTGACCACGCCACGAGACGGCCCGCGCAGGGTGTCGGTGCCCGGTGGTTGCATGTGCGCATGACCGCGACCGACCGCATCCGCTCCGTCGTCCCGCCCTACCTGCTCCGCGCCGTCGCCGACGCCGACGCGTTCCCCCGGGCGGCCTCGGCGGCACGCACCGCACTGGCCTCGCTCGACGCCGTGCAGGCGCCGAAGCACGAGCACCTGGTCGCACCACGCGGCGTCAGCGGTGCCGTCGACCGCTCCCCGCAGCGGACGATCACCGACGCCCACGGCACCACGACGCTGCCCGGCACCGTCGTCCGGCGCGAGGGCGACGCCGACTCCGGTGACGCCGCGGTCGACGAGGCGTACGCGGGCCTCGGCGCCACGCACGCCTTCTGGCTCGAGGTGTTCGACCGGGTGTCGATCGACGGCGCCGGGCTTCCCCTCGACGCGACCGTGCACTACGGCCAGGACTACGACAACGCCTACTGGGACGGCCGCCGGATGGTGTTCGGCGACGGCGACGACGAGGTGTTCCGCCGTTTCACCGTCGCGCTCGAGGTCATCGGCCACGAGCTCGCGCACGGCGTCACGCAGTACACCGCCGACCTGACCTACCAGGGCCAGTCGGGCGCCCTCAACGAGTCGATCAGCGACGTCTTCGGCTCCCTGGTCGCCCAGTACGCGGCGGGGCAGACGGCGGAGCAGGCGAGCTGGCTCATCGGCGAGGGGCTGTTCACCGACGCCGTGCAGGGCGACGCCCTCCGGTCGATGCGGGCCCCCGGCACCGCGTACGACGACCCGGTGCTCGGGAAGGACCCGCAGCCGGCGACCATGGCCGGGTTCGTCGTCACCACGGACGACGCCGGCGGGGTCCACACGAACTCCGGCATCCCGAACCACGCGTTCTTCCTGACGGCCACGGCCATCGGCGGCCCCGCGTGGCTCGGTGCCGGCGCCGTCTGGTGGGACGCCCTGACGTCGGCCGAGGTGACCGCCTCGATCGACTTCGCGGGCTTCGCCACCGTCACCGTCGACGCGGCCGGGCGGCGGTTCGGGGACGGTTCCGCCGAGCAGACCGCGGTCCGTCAGGCCTGGCAGCAGGTGGGCGTGCTCGACTGAGCAGGCCACCCGGGCGTAGCGTCGAGGGCATGCGCATCGAGGTCCGCCGCTCCGGGGGCTTCGCCGGCACCACACGGCGCTGGCGGGTCGACACCGACACGAGCAGCGACCCCACGGCGTGGTCCGACGTCGTGGACGCGCTGCGGCGTACCCCGGCACCGACGGCTGCGCCCGTCCCCGACGACTTCAGCTGGACGATCACCGTCGAGCGCACCACCGTGACGATCCCGGGACGCCGCCTCGACGGTCCGTGGGCCGACCTGGTCGCGCGGGTGCGGTCCGAGGGCGACCCGACCTGATCCGGGAGGCCCGTGGCGGGCCCGCACCGGGCCTCCCGTCCGCCCCGCGGGGACGCCACCACCCACCGATCGTGCGCAGGGACACGCGCACGACCGTCAGTCGACGTCGATGACCGTCAGGCGACGGGTCGGACGCGTCATCGCGACGTACACCGCGGCGGCGGCACGGGCGGCGTCGGCACCCACGCCGTCCGGGTCCACGAGCAGCACACCGTCGAACTCCAGGCCCTTGGCGTCCGCCCCCGTCAGCACCGTGAGCGAGCCGGCGGTCGGCGAGGCGAGGCCCCGGACGTCCGCCTCGGTGCGGGCGAGCCGCTGCCGGACCGTGTCGACCTGGGCCTCGGGGACGATGACGCCGATGGTGCCGGAGCCGATCCGGGCACGCTCGGCGTCGGCGACGGCCACGACGGTGTCGAGCAGGTCGGCCCGGGCGACTCGGACGCGCTCGACGGGGTCACCGTCTCGAACGGCCTCGTTGCGGGTGACGGTGAGGCCGGCGCTGTCCGCGAAGGCCCCGGCGGCCTCCACGATGGAGCGCGGGGTGCGGTAGTTGACCGTGAGCTGCTCGATGCGGTGGTCGAGCGGCACCTGCGGCGCACGGCCGCGTCGGCGACGCGCGAGCGCCCCGATGACGTCGTCCCAGGTGCGTGCTGCACCCGGCGAGGAGCCCTGCGCCATGTCGCCGACGATCGTGAAGGAGCGCAGCGGGTTGCGGCGGGCGAGCACGCGCCACTGCATCGGCGAGAGCTCCTGCGCCTCGTCGACGACGATGTGCCCGTAGGTCCACTCGCGGTCGTCGGCGGCGCGCTCGGCGGTGGAGCGGGGGTCGCCGCCCTCGGCGAACGAGCCGGCGACCTGCTCGGCGCTGACGATGCCCTCGACGCCCATGTTCTCGATCGCCTGGCGGGCGTTCTCGATGTCGCGGTTCCGGCTGGCCTTCGCGGCGCGCTTGGCGGCGCCGCCGGTCGGGTCGAACGGGCCGAGCAGTTCGGCGGCCTCGTCGAGCAGGGGGACGTCCTCGACGGTCCAGGCCGTGCCGCGGGCGCGCTGCAGCAGGGCTCGGCGCTCCGGGGTCCAGTCGGGGGTGAGCGAGGCGAGCCAGTTCGGCCGGGCGTAGAGGTCCTCGAGGAACTTCTCCGGCGGCAGCGGCAACCACGCGGTGTTGAGCAGCACGCGGGCGTCGTACGAGCTCCGGATGTCCTCGCGCAGGACCTTCTCGTCGGCCTCGTCCACCGTGGTGCCGCGCTCCCGCAGCTGCTCGGCGAGCAGGCGGGTCATCGCGTCGAGGGCGGTCTTGTTGAACGTGACGCGGGCGGCGTTGTGCGGCTTGCCGCGGTCCTGCGCGCGCTTCATGGCGTCGGCGACGAGCTGCGGCGGCACGACGAGCCGCTCGCCCTCGATGTCGAGCGTGACCGACTCGGTCGGCACGACCTGGCGCGAGCGCACGGCCCGGCGCAGCAGGGACGCCATCTGCGCGGCGCCCTTCACGGCGGCGACGTCGCGGGTGTCGTGCGTCGTCGCGTGCACGCCCGGGTAGAGCGAGCCGAGCGACGCCATCACGACACCGGTCTCGCCGAGCGACGGCAGCACCTGCTCGATGTACGTCAGGAACGCCGGGGACGGGCCGACCATGAGCACGCCGGAGCCCCGCAGCCGCTCGCGGTACGAGTACAGCAGGTAGGCGGCCCGGTGCAGCGCCACGGCGGTCTTGCCGGTGCCGGGGCCGCCCTGCACGATGAGCACGCCCTCGAGCGGGGAGCGGATGATGCGGTCCTGCTCACCCTGGATCGTCGCGACGATGTCGGTCATCCGGCCGGTGCGCTCGGCGGTCACCGCGGCGAGCAGCGCCCCCTCGCCCTGCAGGTGGGTGCGCTCGTCGTCGTAGAGCGAGGCGTCGAACACCTCGTCCTCGACGCCGACCACGCGACGGCCCTGCAGGGACAGGTGCCGGCGGGAGCGCATGCCCATCGGGTGCGCCGCGGTGGCCTGGTAGAAGGCGCTCGCACCGGGGACGCGCCAGTCGAGCAGCAGCGGCCGGTGCTCGGCGTCGCGCAGCCCCACCCGGCCGATGTACCGGAAGGTGTCGTCGGGGTTGTCGGGCTCGGCGACCTCGAGCCGGCCGAAGACCAGACGGTCCCCCACCCGCTCGAGCGTCGCGACGGTGTCCTCGTAGAGCCGCGCGTACGCGTCGCGCTCGCTGCGGCTCTGGTGGTTCCCGCCGACCGCCTGTCGGCGGGTCTCGGCGAGGCGCTGTTCGGCCTCGGCGGTCAGCTCGTCGAGACGACGGAAGAGGCCGTCGACGTAGCCGCGTTCACGGTCGATCTCGGTCGGTTCGGACACACGCAACCCTTCGGGAAGAGGGGGAACCAGTGTACTGCCCACCGGGAGCCCCGCTGTCCCCGAAGGGTCGCGTCGGAGTCACATCTCTTCGTGCGTGTCCGGGTCGCCGTCCCACAGACGACCGCGCTCGAGCGCGGAGATCGCCTGCACCTCGTCGTCGGTCAGCTCGAAGCCGAAGACGTCGAGGTTCTCCTTCTGGCGGGCTGCGTCGCCCGACTTCGGCACCGGCACGGCACCGAGCTGGACGTGCCAGCGCAGCACGACCTGGCCGGGGGCCACCCCGTGCGCCGCAGCGGCATCGACGATCGGCTGCTCGGTGAGCAGTTCCGACCGCTTCGCGAGCGGGCTCCAGCTCTCGGTCACGATGCCGAGCTCCTGGTGCACCTTCCGCAGTTCCGCCTGGGGGAAGTACGGGTGCAGCTCCACCTGGTTGACGGCCGGGGCGACCCCGGTGGCGTCGACGATCCGGCGCAGGTGCTCGGGCGTGAAGTTCGAGACGCCGATCGAGCGGACCTTGCCGCTGTCGCGGAGGTCGACGAACGCCTTCCAGGTGTCGACGAACTTGTCCACCGACGGGTTCGGCCAGTGGATCAGGTACAGGTCGACGTGGTCGAGCCCCAGGTTGCCGAGGGTCTCGTCGATCGAGCGGTGCGCCTCGTCGTAGCCGTGGTGCCGGCCGGGGAGCTTCGACGTGACGACGAGGTCCTCGCGCGCCACCTCGGACTCACGGACCGCCTTGCCGACGGCGTCCTCGTTGCCGTAGTTCAGCGCCGTGTCGAGCAGCCGGTAGCCGCTCGCGATCGCGGTACCGACCGCCGCAGCGCCCTCGTCGCCGTTCAGGCCGTAGGTGCCGAGGCCGAGCTCCGGGAACCGGTGGCCGTCGTTCAGCTCGATCGTCGGGGCACCGACCTGCATCAGCGGACCCCGAGCAGGTCGATCACGAAGATGAGGGTCTTGCCGGACAGGAAGTGGCCACCACCGGCGGGGCCGTAGGCGAGCTCCGGCGGGACGACGAGCTTGCGGCGTCCGCCGACCTTCATACCGGGGATGCCCTCCTGCCAGCCGCGCACCAGGGCCGCGAGCGGGAAGTCGATGGGCTCGCCGCGGTTCCAAGAGCTGTCGAACTCCTCGCCGGTCTCGTACTCGACGCCGGCGTAGTGGACCTTGACGGTCGAGCCGGCGGACGCTTCCTCGCCGGAACCCTCGACGATGTCGGTGACGACGAGCTCGGTGGGGGCGGGGCCCTCGGGGGCGTCGAACTCGGGCTTGCTGTTCAGGTCAGTCATGCGGATCAGTCAACCAGAGCGCGCACCGGGCACGCGCAACGAGCGTCCAGCCCGCAGAATGGTTCCACCGTGACACCATCGACTCCCGCACCGCCGCGCCGCCGCCTGCTCGCCGACCTCACCCCGCTCCGCCGCTCCCCCGCCTTCGCCCGGCTCTGGGCCGGCACCGCGATCGCCGGGATCGGCACCCAGATGACCACCGTCGCCGTCGGGCTCGAGGTCTACGAGATCACCCGCTCGACCTTCGCCGTGGCCCTCGTCGGTGTCATCGCGCTCGTGCCGATGATCGTCGCCGGCCTGTACGGCGGGATGCTCGCGGACGCCTTCGACCGACGCCTCGTCGCGCTCGTGTCGTCGATCATCGCGTGGGTCGCCGTCGCCCTGATCGCCACGCACGCCTGGCTCGACCTGCACAGCGTCGCACTGCTCTACGTGCTCGCGACGGTGAACGCCGTGGCGGCGACCGTCAGCAACGCCTCCCGCTCGGCCATCGTCCCCCGGCTCGTCGGCACCGACCTGCTGCCCGCGGCGAGCGCCCTGGGCGGGATCGCGTCCGGGTTCCAGGTCACCGTGGGTCCGGCGATCGCCGGTGTGCTCATCGCGACCGTCGGGTTCGCGCCGACGTACACGATCGACGTCGTGCTGTTCACGTTCGCGTTCCTCGGGGTGTTCACGCTGCCGCGGATGGCCGCCGACCACGACGCACTGCGGCCGGGGCTCGGCTCGCTCATCGAGGGCGCGAAGTTCCTGCGGCGGTCGCGCAACATCACGATGACCTTCGTGCTCGACATCATCGCGATGACCTTCGGGCAGCCGCGCGTGCTGTTCCCCGCGATCGGCGCGCTCGTCATCGGCGGTGGGTCGATCACCGTCGGCACCCTGACCGCCGCGTACGCGATCGGGGCGCTGCTGTCGAGCGTGTTCTCCGGGCCGCTCGGGCACGTCCGACGCCAGGGTGAGGCCGTCGGCTGGGCCATCACGGCGTACGGCGGGGCGATCGCGGCGTTCGGTGTGGTCATCGCGCTGGCGCACGTGCTCGGCGGCCGCTCTGGTGAGGCGTTCGGCGTCGAGATCCTGCCGGCGCTCGGGCTCGCGGCGCTGTTCCTGGCCATGGCCGGCGGTGCGGACAACGTCAGCTCGGTGTTCCGGAACACGATCCTGCAGGCGGCGTCGCCGGACGGCATGCGCGGTCGGCTGCAGGGCATCTTCATCGTCGTCGTCACGGGCGGCCCACGGCTCGGCGACCTGTACGCCGGCCTGGTCGTCGCGGCCGGCATCGCGTACCCGCCGGTCATCGGCGGCGTGCTGATCATCGGCCTCGTCGCGCTGCTCCTCCGGATGGTCCCCTCGTTCCGCCGCTACGACGCCCTGCACCCGCACGCCAACTGACCGGTCGGTCCTGGTGCGCAAGACACCGGTGTTCGCACGTCGAACACCCGCGTTCCGCGGTGCGGAGCGTGAACACCGGTGTCTTGCCGGCGCACCAGCGCGACCAACAGGCGGACGGGAGGCGCGGGGCGGGCCCGCCACGCGCCTCCAGGCCGTCACGTGTCGGGTACCGTACGACACATGCCGGACAGCGCATCGCGCGACCTCCAGCGGACGGGAGTCCGCGCCGTCGTCCGGCGCACCTACCACTCGGTCATCCGGCACCGCGTCGTCGACGCGGCAGCGTCGCTGACGTTCTTCGCGCTCCTGACGGTGTTCCCGACCGCGCTGGCGGTCGTGTCGGCACTGTCGATCGTCGACCGCAAGGGCGACAGCCTGACCGACATCGTCGAGATCCTCGGGTTCATCGTCCGGCCGGAGACCGCCCAGCACCTCGAGGGGCCGCTCCGGCAGCTGCTAACCCTGGACAACCCGTGGCTCGGGTTCACGATCGGCGTCGTGCTGACGCTCTGGTCACTGTCCGGCTACGCGACGGCGTTCGGGCGGGCGATGAACACCGCCTACGAGGTCGAGGAGGGCCGGCGGATCTGGAAGTTCCGCAGCATGATGCTCCTCGTCACGCTGCTCGTCATGGTCGGCGGCGCTGTCGCCATCGTCATCCTGCTCGGCACGCCGACGATCTCCGAGGCCGTGATCCGACAGCTCGGGTGGGCGCCCTGGATCGACGACGTGTGGAACGTGGTGAAGTGGCCGGTGCTGGCGGCCGACCTCGTCGTGATGGTGGCGGTGCTCTACTACGCGACGCCGAACGTGAAGACCCCGCAGCTGCGGTGGGTGTCGGCCGGTGCCGCGTTCGCGATCGTGACCTGGGCCATCGCCACGGTGGGGTTCGCGCTCTACGTGGAGACCCTCGGCGGCGGGAACCGCGCCTACGGGTGGCTCGGTGGCGCGATCCTGCTGCTCGTGTACCTGTACATCTCGAACTTCGTGCTCGTGGTCGGCGGGGAACTCGACTCCGAGGTGATCCGGATGCGGCAGCTGCTCGCCGGTATCGAGGCGGACGAGTCGATCCGGCTGCCGCTGCGGGACGTCACGCGGAACTTCACGCTCGCGCGCTGGCGGGACCAGGACATCGCGGCCGCTCAGCACGTCCGGGCCGAGGCCGCGCGGGTGGCCGAGGAAGAGGACGCCGAGCTGACCCCGAACGAGGAGCACCTGCGGGCGATGGCGCAGCAGGTGCGGGTGGGCGAGCGGCCGCTGCCCTGACGGGCTGCGCGCGCGGTGCGCGCGTTCCTGTGGTGCGGACGCCCCGCGTCAGCGCTTGCGCGCCTCGGCGTCCAGCATCTCCTCGGTGACGATCGGGATCGCACCCGTCGCCAGCTCGATGCCCGACAGCCGTGCCGGGCTGAGCACCCGCATGACCTGGTCCTCCTCCATCAGCCCCGCGGCCACGACGAGCGTCGAGATCGGCGTCGAGGTGGTCAGCGCCGTGTGCGCGATCGACGCCGCGGCCGCGTACCCGATGTACGGCGTCAGCGCGGTGACGACGCCGACGTTGGTGTCGACCTGGGCCGCGAGCTTCGCCTCGTTCGCCTCGATGCCGACGACGCAGTGCTCACGCAGCGTCGCGCAGCCGCGAGACATCCACTGCAGCGACTGCAGGATCGAGTGGGCGATGATCGGCTCGAAGGCGTTGAGCTGCAGCTGCCCGCTCTCCGCCGCCATCGTCACGGTGGTGTCGGCCCCCGCGACCGCGTAGGCGATCTGGTTCACGACCTCGGGGATCACCGGGTTGACCTTGCCCGGCATGATCGACGAACCGGCCTGGCGAGCCGGCAACGTGATCTCACCCAGACCCGCCTGCGGGCCGGACGACAGCAGCCGCAGGTCGTTGCAGATCTTCGAGAGCTTCGCGGCGCTGCGCTTCACCGTGCCGGACAGGGTCATGAACGCACCGGCGTCACTCGTCGCCTCGATGAGGTCGGGGGCGGTGACGACGTCGATGCCGCTCGCCTCCTGCAGCTGTCGGCGGACCTCGTCGCGGTAGAGCGGGTCCGCGGTGATCCCGGTGCCGATCGCCGTCGCGCCGAGGTTCATCTCGGCGAGCAGCGGCATCACCTTGCGGAGCAGGTCAGCGTCCTCCTGGATCGTGTGCGAGAACCCGGTGAACTCCTGCCCGAGGGTCATCGGCACGGCGTCCTGCAGCTGCGTCCGGCCCACCTTCAGCACGTCGGCGAAGGCGCGGCCCCGCTCGGCGAACGCCGCGGACAGTTCTTCGAGCTGCACGATCAGACGTCGGACCCCGAAGATCATCGCGATCTTGATGCTCGTCGGGTACGTGTCGTTCGTGGACTGGCTGCGGTTCACGTGGTCGATCGGGTGCAGGTACGCGTAGTCGCCCCGCTCACGCCCGAGGAGTTCGAGAGCCCGGTTCGCGAGCACCTCGTTCGTGTTCATGTTCGTGCTCGTCCCCGCGCCGCCCTGCACGACGTCGACGACGAACTGCTCGCGGAGTGCTCCGTCGCGGACCTCCTGCGCCGCGCGGTCGATCGCGTCGGCACGCTCTTCGTCGAGGACACCGATCGCCCGGTTCGCCCGCGCGGCCGCCTGCTTCACGGTGACGAGCGCCTCGATGAGGTCCGGGTACACGGCGATCGGCACGGAGGTGATCGGGAAGTTCTCGAGTGCCCGCAACGTGTTGATGCCCCAGTACGCGTCGTTCGGGACCTCTCGTGATCCCAGCGAGTCGCTCTCGGTCCGCGTCGTCGTCGTCACAGGTGCCTCCTCGTTGCCGGTCACACGTCGAGGCTAGTCCCGTCCGTCCGGCCGGTCCGGGAACGCGCCGGGGCTGGGCGGAGCGGGCGGCGTGCCGCCACGGGCCTCCCGTCCGACCCGCCCGCGCGAGCGGGCGGAATGCCTCGGTCGACTCGGCAACGCACGCTGGCATTTCGCCCGCTCGCCCGCGACGGCCGGGAGGCCCGGTGCCAGGCCGCCACGGGCCTCCCGTCCGTCCGCCCGCGCACTTCGTGAGCAGAAGGGGTCGGGTCCCACACGGCGACTCGACATCTCCTGCTCACCAAGCGCGCCGCCTGCGCGCGCGGGCGCGGCGAACGCGCGACGAGTGAGCAGAAGACGCCGGGTCGCGAGGGGCGACACGGCGTCTTCTGCTCACACGGTGAGCGTGCCCGTCAGTGGAACTGCGGGACGATGAGGTAGATGCCGTAGAGCACGACGGCGCCGCACACGACGAAACACGCGATGGCCGCGGCGCGGAGTGCACGTGCGGCCGCCGAGGCTCCGGCCGGGTTCGGGAAGCCGGCGGTGGCCGGGCCGATCGTGCCGTCCTCCTTCACGGTGAACTTGCCTTCGCGGGTGTCGGCGGCACTCCAGAGACGGAGGCCGACCGAGTACACGGCGACGACGAAGCACGACGAGACCACGGCGACGAGCGCCACGGTGAGGAATGCGAACCAGTCGATGCCCATCAGCGACGGCCTCCCTTGCGGGCCGCCATGCGACGGAGCGTGCGCTCGCGGCTCAGTTCGGCGCGACGCTGGGCGACCGCGTCGGCACGCTTCTTGCGCTGCATGTCACGCAGCTCCTTGCGGGTCAGGACCGCGTTCGCGGCGACGTCGACCTCGATCGCGGAGGCCTGCTCGTGCGGCTTGCGGAGCGACCACAGGTACAGACCGAGGATCACGACGGCACCGATCACGGCGTCGAGCACGAGCCCGATGACGCCGAGGCGGGCGATGCCCGAGGCGACCGCACCGACCGCGGCAGCCGCGGGCAGGGTGATGAACCAGGCGATGACGATCTTGCCCGCGGTCGACCACTGGATCTTCGAGCCACGACGGCCGAGACCGGCACCGATGATGGAGCCCGAGGACACCTGCGTGGTCGACAGCGCGAAGCCGAGGTGGCTGGACGCGAGGATCGTCGCGGCGGTCGAGGCCTCGGCGGCGAAGCCCTGCGTCGCACGGATCTCGGTGATGCCCGAGCCGAGGGTGCGGATGATGCGCCAGCCGCCCGTGTAGGTACCGAGGGCGATCGCGAGGGCACAGGCGACGACGACCCAGAACTGCACGCCCTGGTTCGACGACTGCGCGCCCGAGGCGATGAGGGTCAGCGTGATGACACCCATCGTCTTCTGCGCGTCGTTCGTGCCGTGCGCCAGGGACACCATCGAGCTGGTGAAGACCTGCCCGATGCGGAACCCGCCGCGCTCGTTCGGGAACACCGGACGCTTCGTGATCCGGTACGCGATGCGCGTCGACAGGAACGACACGAGCGCGGCGATCACGGGCGAGGCGAACGCCGGGATGATCACCACCGTCAGCAGCGCGACGTAGTTGACCGACTGGAACCCGGCGCCGACGATCGCGGCACCGATGAGCCCGCCGAACAGCGCGTGCGACGACGACGACGGCAGCCCGCGGAGCCACGTGATCATGTTCCAGACGACTGCCCCGATCAGGCCCGCGAAGATCATCTCGGGGCTGATGGCGACGCCACCGGGCCCCTCGTTGATCAATCCGTGCGAGATCGACGTCGCCACGGCGGTGCTGAGGAACGCACCGACCAGGTTGAGCACCGCAGCGACGGTGACCGCCACCTTGGGCTTCATGGCGCCGGTCGCGATCGGGGTCGCCATCGCGTTGGCGGTGTCGTGAAAACCGTTTGTGAAGTCGAAGAAGAGGGCCAACGCGATGACCAGGACGACTATGAGTGTGATGTCCACCGCGGGCAAGTGTCCCAGGCGTCGGCCCTTCGAGCAAACCTGATCGTCCACGTGTTGTTCACCGCAGCTTCACACTCGTTCAGCTTCGGAACCATGCCGATGGGAGAATGCGTCCATGGACACCGCTGAGCTCCTCATCCTGCTGATCGGATCGCTCGCGGTGACGGGGTTCGCCCGGGCCAAGGGACTCCCCGCTCCACTGCTCGTCACGGCGGTCGCCCTGGCCGCCTCGTTCCTGCCCGGGCTGCCGCCGATGGAGATCGACTCCGAGGTCATCCTCACGGTGATCCTGCCGCCGCTGCTCTACTCGGCGGCCCTCGACGTGTCGTGGCAGAGCTTCCGCGGCTCGATCAAGCAGATCCGACGGCTCGGCATCTTCCTGGTGATCGTCACCGCCCTGGTCGTCGGCGGGGTGGCGTACCTGCTCATCCCGGACATGACGCTGCCGGCGGCGATCCTGCTCGGCGCGATCGTCGCCCCGCCGGACGCGGTGTCCGCCGCCGCGATCGGCCGGAAGCTCGGGCTCCCCCGCCGCGTCATGACCGTGCTGTCCGGCGAGAGCCTGATCAACGACGCGGCCTCGCTGACCCTGGTGCGGGTGTTCACGCTCATCATCGCGGGCACGTCGCTGACGATCTGGCAGGACCTCGGCATCTTCGGCCTGGCGATCGGCGTCGGTCTGGTCGTCGGCATCGTGCTCGGCGTCGTCGTGCACTGGATCCGGATGCGCATCAACGACCCCGTGGTCGAGACGATCATGAGCATCCTGCTGCCCTTCGTCGCGTACATCCTCGCCGAGGACCTGTCCGGCTCCGGCGTCATCGCGGTCGTCACGGCCGGCCTGTACATCGGCTACAACTCGCCGAAGGAGGGCTACGCCACCCGCCTGCAGGAACGTCCGCTCTGGACGAGCATCGACGTCATCCTCGAGGGCTTCGTGTTCGCGCTCATCGGCCTGCAGCTCAACACCGTCGTGCAGGACCTGGTCGAGAGCGAGCGGAGCCTCGGGCAGACGCTCACCGCCGCGGCCGTCGTGCTCGTCGTCGTGATCCTGGTGCGACCGCTGTTCGTGTTCGAGTCCTACGCGCGCAACCGCATCAACGGGAAGTGGCTCCGGCCACTGCGGATCAAGCTGTCCCGCGGGCACCCGTCGCTGCGCTGGATGCGTGGTTCGGCCGAGCCGAAGCTCAACTGGCGGGAGCTCACCGTCATCTCCTGGACGGGCATGCGCGGTGTGGTGACCCTGGCCGCAGCGGTGTCGGTCGTGGCCAGCCCGACTCAGATCCCGGCACAGGACACGATCTTCATCATCGCCTTCTTCGTGACCGTCGGCACC
The DNA here is from genome assembly GCF_003234665.1 of Curtobacterium sp. MCLR17_059. NCBI lineage: Bacteria > Bacillati > Actinomycetota > Actinomycetes > Micrococcales > Microbacteriaceae > Curtobacterium > Curtobacterium sp. MCLR17_059. The sequence goes on from NZ_QKSU01000010.1 coordinate 164,051, forward strand.
CTGCTGCTGCAGGGGCTCACCCTGCCGTTCGTCATCCGCGCGCTCAAGGTGCAGGACCCGGCCGAGGGCGAGGAGGACGTGCGCAGTGAGATGCGGCTCAACCAGCGCACGACCGAGGCCGCGATCGAGCTGCTCGAGAAGCGGCGTCCGGCGTGGGCGAAGCAGTACGGCTCGGAAGCCGTCGACTCGGTGGTGAACCGGCTGAAGGCGCGGCTGGAGCGCCAGGCCGAGACGTTCCGTCAGGACGCCGAGGAAGAAGAGGACGAGGGGCGGAACGTCGCACTGCGCCTCCGGGGCTCGCAGATCCAGGACATCCGACGCGAGCTCCTCGACCGCCGCCGCGAGATCGTGCTCGAGGAGCGCGAGAAGGGGAACCTCGACGAGGAGGTCATGCGCCGCGTGCTCGTGACCCTCGACGCGGAAGAACTCGCCATGGACTCGGCGCAGGCGTCGCGCAGTCGCTCCTGAGCACCCCGGGCGTATCCTGGCGCTCCGATCGAGAGCAGGAGCAGAGCGCCGAGTGAGCACGCCGCGGAACGACGTCCCCAGGAACGACGACGGACCGGAGCGCCCCGGCGGTTCCCGTCCCACGCCGCCGAAGCCGCGCGGGACCCGTCCCTCCGCACGTGGGACCAAGCCGCGCCGTGGCGGCAAGGTCGCCGGGCACACGCGTTCGGGACCCCGGCGACAGGCTCCGGTGCCCGCGCCCCAGCAGCACGGCGCCTACCGCCGGTGGTACTCGACCCTGCACCCGTCGCTGCAGCTGATCGGCCTGCAGCTCTGGATGCCGCTGTTCTTCATCGTCGGGTTCTGCCTGTGCTACGTCTTCGCGTTCCACGCCCCGCACCCGCACGACGTCCCGATCGCCCTGATCGGCAGCGACCCGGCGTTCGTGCAGGCGGTGCAGCAGGCGTTGCCCGGCGAGTTCGTGTTCCACACGTACGACTCGCTCGCGCAGGCGAAGCGCGACGTGGTGGGTGGCTCCATGGCGGTCGCGTACGACCCCGCCGCGAACGAGTTCTTCAAGGCGAGCGCGCACCAGTTCCAGGTCGCGAGCCTCGTCCCGGCCACCCTCACCGCGGTACTGACCGGCCTGGGCGTGGCGACCCCGAAGGTCACCGAGCTCGCACCCCTGCCCGCTTGGGACGAGTACGGCACCGTCGCGATGTACGTCATGCTCGCGTGGTGCATCGGCGGCTACATGGTCGCGATGTTCATCGGCATCATGGGCGGCCCGCTCCGGCACCGCACCCGGATGACGGTCATCGTCGTCGGCGGCCTCGTCATCTCGCTCATCACGAACACGCTCGCCGGGCCGGTGCTCGGCGCCATCCACGGGCACTGGATCCAGCTCGTGCTCATCGCCTGGGGCTGGATCGTGGCGATCGGCCTGGCGGTGAACGGCCTGAGCTACTTCGTCGGCCGTTTCATCGCCGCACCCGCGATGATCTGCTTCGTCTTCCTGTCCATGCCGTCATCCGGCGGCGCCTACCCGAAGTGGTTCATGCCCGAGCCCTTCGCCTGGCTGAACAACGTCGTCGTCGGCTCGAGCATGGTCGACATGATCAAGCACCAGGTCTACGGCGTCGGCCCCGGCCCGGCTCGCGGCCTGATCACGATGGCCTGCTACGCCACGGCCGGCCTGGTGCTGATGTACTTCGGCAAGAAGTGGTGGGAGCGCCGACGGATCCGGGCGATCGTCACCGGCCGGACCACGATGTTCCAGGACGCCAACACCGCCAACCGCGAGTTCCTCGGCGGGCAGCGCGACGCCGAGCTCGAGCGCCACGGCCTGACCTCCACCGAGACCGGCACCCTGAGCGTGCTGCGGGACGACGACTGGGAGGACGACCGCACCGGCGGTGACGTCTTCACCGGCGGTCGCGACGGCCTCGAGCCGGACGCGACACCGACCGGTCGCATCGCCGTGCAGCGCCCCGCGAACCGGAAGGAACCGCGACCGGCGGCGGTTCCGCACGGCAAGCACGCCGACCGCTGACGCGTATCCTGATCGGATGAACCCGCGCATCACCTGGCACCGCGTCCTCATCACCGTCGTCGTCGTGTTCCTCGTGCTGACGGTCGGCTTCTACGCCGCGAGCGTCCTGCTCGCGCCCGCCGACGGCCGCGGCACCGCCGGGCTGTTCGTCGGGTGGGCGATGTTCTCGATGATCGGCGCGATCGTCGTCGGCATCATCGACTTCTTCGTGCGGCCCCTGGGCGGCCGGAGCGGCGACGCCGACGTCATGGCCGCCGCCGAGGAAGCGCGCACCGGCAGCACCCGCACCCAGCAGCCGCGCTAGCAGCAAGCAGCAAGCAGCAAGCAGCTACTCACCCACGCCGACACCGACACCCGTCCCGGTGAACCCGGCGACGGTCGCGTCGTCCTCGGCGAACGTGAACCGCGCGCGGACGCTGCCGCCCGCGAGCACCCCCGGCAACCAGTACCGGGCGTCGTCCCACATGGCGTCGTACGGGACGGTGTCGACGGGGATCCACCGCGGCTCCAGTTCGTCGGAGCCCGACGGGTCTCCCTGCCAGCGGCGGCAGACGAAGACGTCCGAGACCTGGGACCAGGACGGTCGGTACGGGAACCGGTAGTCCAACGTGCCACGGGCCTCCAGGTCGACCGCGTCGAGCCGCAGGCCGACCTCTTCACGCACCTCGCGCACGGCGGTCTCGACCGCCGACTCACCGGGCTCGCGCTTGCCGCCGGGGCCGACCAGCCGGCCCGTGCCGAGACCGCGGCGCTTCTCCCCCAGCAGCACCTCGGTGCCCGCCTCGCCGTCGCGCAGCAGGTACACGACCACCACCCGGGGATGCTGGGACTTGCTCTCGTCGCGAAGGGTCACGCGTCCAGTGTGACCGATGGAGTGTCGTACGCTTTTCCCATGGCAGGCGTGCTGCGGGGGCACCATGGCTGAGCCCCGCAGGACCGGGCGCAGCCTCGAAGTGCTGCGCGCCGAGGCCGCCGAGGAGATCTCGATGCTCGTCGAGCACCGCAGTCGTCAGGGCGAGGACCCGTGGGAGTTCATGCCGACGCTCCCCACCGTCGACGAGCAGGTCGTGCTGATCCTGCGCGCGGACGCCGTCGACCTGGACGAGGCGATCGGCAAGCGGCACGCGCAGTGGTCGAGCCACCCGGCGTCCGGGCAGGGCACCCGGCTGGGCGAGGAGTACCACCGGCTGCGCCGGATCGCGCTGCAGCACCCCGAGCTGACGCCCGCCGTGTGGAAGCTGCTGGGCGCGCTGCCCGAAGCCGGCTGAGCTGCGGTTGGATGGACGCATGACCGAAACCGTGCTCGCCGTCCTCAACCAGCCCTCCCGCGACGCTGCGCCGCACGATCCCGCGGCCGACGCCTTCACCTGGGCGAAGCCGCTCGAGGAGCACGTGCAGGTGCAGGACCTCGGCGTCACGCGCGGCGACGGCGTGTTCGAGACGATCACGGTGATCGACGGTCGGCCCCAGGCCCTCGAGGCGCACCTCGCCCGCTTCGGCCGCTCCGCCGCGATGCTCGACCTGCCCGCTCCCGACCCGGAGGCCTGGCGCCAGGCCATCGAGGCCGTCTGCGCCCGCCTCGACCCGGTGCGCGAGGCCTTCGCCAAGACCGTCCTGACCCGCGGCGTCGAGGGCACCGACCGCCCGACCGGGTGGGTCTACGCCGCGCCGTCGGGCGACTCCACGGCCGCCCGCACCGAGGGCATCTCCGTCGTCGTCCTGGACCGCGGGTACCGGCACGACGTCGAGCGCACCTCGCCGTGGCTGCTGCAGGGCGCGAAGACGCTGTCGTACGGCGTCAACATGGCCGCCCTGCGCGAGGCCGTCCGCCGCGGCGCCGACGACGCCCTGTTCGTCTCGAGCGACGGCTACGTGCTCGAGGGCACGCGCGCCAACCTGATCATGAAGGTCGGCGACCGGCTCGTCACGCCCCGCACCGACATCGGGATCCTGGCCGGCACGACGCAGGCCGACGTGTTCCGCTTCGCCGAGCAGGAGGGCATCGAGACCGCCTACGAACTCGTCACCCTCGCCGACCTGGCGGCGGCGGACGCGCTCTGGCTCGTGTCGAGCGTGCGGCAGGCTGCGCCGATCCGTTCGGTGAACGGCGACGTGCGTCCGATCGACGCGGAGCTCACGACGCGGATCAACGACTTCCTGCTGGCGCGCGAGGTCTGAGCACGCGGCGCCCCCGGCGCAACGGCCTGGAGGCCCGGATCGCGACCCGCAGGCACGTCGCGATCCGGGCCTCCCGGCTCTGCACCCGCTACCAGCGCGGGGTGGTGACGCCGGCCCCGTCGGCCCACGCGAAGACGGGCTTGCCGTCGATCCAGACGCGCGTCGCGCGGCTGGTCGCGTCGAGCGGGTCGCCGTCCCAGAGCACGAGGTCGGCGTCGTAACCCTCGGCCAGGCGACCGACGCGGTCCCCGAACCCGAGGAACTCGGCCGGGTTGACCGTGAGCGCCTCGAGTGCGGTCTGGGCGGGCAGGCCCTCCTTCACGGCGGCGGTCGCCTGGTCGACGAGCATGTTGATCGGCACGACCGGAGCGTCCGTCGTGATCGCGACCCGGACCCCGGCCGCCGCGATCGTGGCGAGGTTCGGGATGCCGCGGTCGCGGAGCTCGACCTTCGAGCGGCTGGTGAACAGCGGGCCGTAGATGACCGGGATGTCCTTGGCGGCCAGCACGTCGGCGATCTTGTGCGCCTCGGTGCCGTGGTTCACGACGAGGCGGTAGCCGAACTCCTCGGACAGGCGGATCGCGGTGGCGATGTCGTCGTGGCGGTGGGTGTGCTGGTCCCAGACGAGCTCGCCGTCGAGCACCCGGACGAGCGTCTCCTTCGTCAGGTCGCGGGCGAACGGCTCGTCCTTCGCGGCTGCGGCGTCGCGGGCGGCCTTGTAGTTCTGCGCCTCCACGAAGGCGTCGCGGATGATCTTCGCGACACCGAGCCGGGTCGAGGGCGTCTGGCCCTTGCCGCCGTAGACGCGCTTCGGGTTCTCGCCGAGGGCGCTCTTCACGCTCACCGAGTCGGAGATGAGCTGCTCGTCGATCGTCCGGCCGCCCCAGGTCTTGATGGCGACGCTCTGGCCGCCGATCGGGTTGCCTGAGCCGGGCTTGACGACGATGCTCGTGATCCCGCCGGCCAAGGCGTCCCGGAAGCCCTCGTCGTCGATGTCGATCGCGTCGATCGCGCGGACGCCGGCCATGTTCGGGGCGGTCATCTCGTTCGTGTCGTTGCCGGCCTCGCCGTTGGCCTCCTCGTGGATGCCGACGTGGCCGTGCGCCTCGACGAACCCGGGCACCAGCCACGAACCGGTGGCGTCGATGACCGTCATCCCCTCGGGCGGGGAGACGTCCGGACCGATCGCGGTGATCCGGCCGTCCTCGACGACGACCGCGCC